>NZ_MDGN01000053.1:0-25445 GCF_002742365.1 Maribacter sp. 4U21 | reverse complement strand
ATTATTCTACTTTTAAACAGTTCGGTTTTAAGGGAAGCTTACAAATCAAGACATCTGGCTGTACGACCTAAATACCTCAGAATATCGCCGCTTAACAGGGAATGACCCTGAAAATGGTTTTAGCTCCCCTTATTCGAACCTCATATGGCTCGATGACACTAAACTGCTTGTAACGCTTTATAATCCCGCTTCTCAAAGAATGGAGGCCTATACCTTAGAAATAAACTAAATGATCTTACTAATTTGGATTCAGCGAAAGATAGTATTTGATGTATTGTCTATTAAAAAGCGATACTCGGTTATGAAAAGAAATATGTCATTAATTCTTTTGGTGGTTTCGGCCGCTTTAAGCTGCGATAAAGGGGATACGGAAAATTCGGTAGTTCTCCAAAATGGAACCTACGAAGGAACTTTTACCGTTGTGTATGATGACACAACAACTTTTTCCAATCCCGTTACGGTAATAATTGACGGAAAAGAGTTTTCGAGTTCTGCCGGACCGAACCGATTTCCTGCGGGTGGAAACGGGGAATATGAAATTACAGGGAATATAATTGAATTTAATGATGCCAACATATGGACGGCCGATTTTGACTGGGGCCTGATATTATCAGGTAATTACCAAATACGTGAGACTGTTGACTACATCGAATTTTTAAAGCAACAGAATGCGGGGGAAGGTTTTTACAGGTATCGGCTGAAAAAGAAATAAAAGACTTTGGCTATCATAGCTACGAATTCAAACCGAATTCTCCGCTACCCGAAACCTGACCATCTCTGTAATCAAGTCGACGGGAAGCGTTTTGTCGAAAGGAAATTGAACGGAGCCTTTGCCCTGTTTGTAAGGGGAAAGTTCTTCCTTGAACTTTGCATGTCCGGATGGAGTGGCATAAAACCCGATATGGCTTTGATATCCACCAAAATAGACCAAGGGCTTTTTGTTCAGTTTATAAGCGGGCATGCCATACGAGATACTTTCCACGGCATCGGGAGCGTTTTCCCGTACGATTTTCCGCATCAGTTTTAATCGCTCTTGGGCTTCCCCTGAAAATTTGAGGATATACTCATTCACAGTACTAACATTTTCCATCTCGGTTTTTATAAAATTTATTAATTTATTTATGGGCAATAGTGTATTACATCCATGGACTAAACCTTACTACAAATTATAGCTTCAAGTTCTACTTTTTATATTTCAGACAGGAAACAAAACTTGATAAAAAAGCAGAAAAAGCCTTTAGTTTATCATTTTTTAAGAAGGATGATTCCCTTTCTTTGATAAAAAGAAAATTCTTACGCCATTCATCAAATATTTTCTATACGTATTTCTTTTTAATCTACATTTGCTCGCTTTTTTAAATCGTATACCTCTTGTTTTTAAAGAGTTAGGGCTAAGATAGCAATTATAACAATTAGGGCGATTGCTCAAAAAAACCCAGTAATCGAAAATGAAAACTTAAGAAATTGTCAAAATATAATTTGTAGGCCTATGTAGTATCAACTTGTTCATTTTCGCAATAAGAACTTTTAAATGTTCAGGTCATTAATTTTTAATTAAAACAAATATGAAACTTAATAATAAAATATATTCCGCAATTTTAATTGCGATACTTTTTGGTGCATGTTCCAACAATGATAATACCGTGGATCTTACAAGCGACCCAGAAAACCTTTTTCAAAACAAAAGCTTTGAAGAGATATTTTTATCAGTACCGAATAATACCCTTAGCGACCCTGCTCTGGTCAGTAGCTATGGAGATATTATGAAAGAAGTTCTCCTGATGTCAGAAGACTTCGAATTTAGAAAATACGTGTATGAAGAAGCACAGAGTTTTAGTAATCAGGGAAATGATTACATCGTAGACTTTGACAACGTAGGAAAAACGTTTCGTACAACTTCAAAATTCGGGAAATCAGTTTATCAATTGGAGACTTCCATTTCCGAACTAAAGAAGGCCCAAGGAGATGCCAAACCTATTATTTTCTTCCCAAAAGCCGAGACCATTGAGGATGGGAAACTTGCTAACAAAAATTTCGATGTGGCCAAGAATCTAACTCAACCCATTATTGTCTTGAAGGGAGCTTACTACGATGACTATTCGGCACCTGGTTTTAAGTTGGATGAAAATGGTGAGCTTGTATTTGATAGAATCGTTACAGAAGATGATGCTTGGGAAAACGATGTTTACGTTATCGGTGAAGACGAGCAAGTGGAGACCGAAATTGACGAACCATCAGGCTCGAACAAAGCATTGAACGGTGAAACTATTTCTTCTAAAGCTACCCGAAGTAACGGGCGCGCCGAGTTCGGAGGGTGGATTCAAATTACAAACCTGAATGAGGTGGAACACTGGTTTTCCGGTAAATTGGAAATGAGAGTTTTAATCGCCGGAGTTCAAGGTTCGGTAGGTACAGTAATAAGGGACATCTCCTTCGGGCAGGTAAAACGTAAAGAGTTCAAGGACAATAAATGGTATGATTTCAAATCGTTCTTGTTCAACTGGAATCTTTCCAACCTTGGGGACTATAATATCGAAAAATGGATGGAAAAAGATGGAGGTAGCAATACAGAAGTCTCTATTAGTATTCCTGGTAGTGCCTATAAACCGGCTACCAGTACCACGCCTGCGCAGCCAGCATTTCCCGGTACTACAGTTAAGGTGACCTCAAAAAGGGATGATGACGACTTGGGCACCAGTATTGTCCAATTCTCCGATAACATTACTCAGGTATATGGATTGGGGAAAATGAATTTTAAGAGAAAATAAACTGAAAAGAGGGTGGTTTTTCCACCCTCATTAAAGTACTTATTATGAACAGAATTGTTTTGTCAGTATTGATAGCGTTTTTTTCCTTCGCTTTTACTTTTGCGCAGGAAGGAAAAACCTCCTTTCTGGAACTAACCTTGGGTAGAAATATCCACGGAGCCGGTGACATACCTGGTTATCAGTATGGTTTCCACTATGGTCAGGAGTTTTCTAATAAGCTCTTTTGGCAAGTTGGACTTGAAGGCACTTTAAACGATAAAGTGGATTTCCCCCTGACCTATGAAGACCCGAACGGAAATGTCATAGACGCTTCATTACATACGGTTACAGCAGGGTTCCAATTGGTTTCGGGCATAAGATATGCCATAATTAAATCGAATCGCCATGAGGTAAGCCTATCGGCACTGCCGCTTTTCCGATATCAGGCAACATCACTAAGTGGGCTATATGATACCTTGTTTCCAGAAATTACGGGTTTACCTTTTCCAGTGAGGAATATCGTAAGAACAGAACCTGGAAGGACATTTGCGGTGGGGGGGTCTATTAGGGTTCAATATAACTATGAGATTACCAATGATTTTTACATTGGAGTATTCGGAGCTTTTCAGGGCGATACCAATGGAGATAGCATTCCGCTTTACTCACTTTCATTCGGTAAAAGATTTTAGTACTTTAAATTAGTTTTATAACTCAACGTAGAAAAGTATGAAAAAATTAATAGTATCGTTTCTCATTTTTGGATGGGCAGTGACCCTTAAATCGCAAAACACCGGGGTTGAAAAATCAACCATCGGTATACAAACGGGCATACTGGGTATTTGGGTTCATAGTGAGAACCGTTTAAGTCCACAAATAGCGCTACGAAGTGAAATAGGTCTGGATGCAGGGATTTTTGGTGGAAGTCTTTACTATGACGGCACAGGCTATTTGTTGATTCCCACCATATCTCTTGAGCCAAGATGGTACTACAATCTCGATAAAAGAGCATCAAGGTCAAAAAATACAAGTGCGAATGGTGGTAACTTCGTGTCTCTCAAAACCAGTTTTCTGCCAGATTGGTTTGTTATTTCGAACTACGAAAACATCGATGTGATCAACCAAGTCACTGTTATACCTACTTGGGGTATACGCAGAAACATTGGCAGTCACTTTAACTATGAAACCGGTTTTGGAATAGGGTACCGATATTCCTTCGCTAAAAGCGCCGGATTCGCTGAAAACGAAAGTGATTTGGCCGCAAACCTACATCTCCGAATCGGATATAGGTTTTAAATTGAATAGCAATAAAAACCCTACGAAAAGAAAAAAATAATTGAAAGAAAAAACTTTCGTATTAAATTTTAATTTACATTTGTCCACCTTTAAAAACTTAGATATGTAGTTAAGATTTTTTACTCAAAATGATACTCGAACGTTAGCCCTGAGGGAGGTTTGACTTTTGACAATCGAAGACTAAAATTTTAACCTATTACATATTTAAATGAATAAAAATTTAAAAAGTGCTATCGGCACTTTATCCATAGTAATTATACTTTTATTTTCTGTCGAAGGTTTCTCACAAGATTTCAAGTTTGGTATTTCCGCGGGTCTTTTGAACGGTTCGGGAAAAATCAAGGACGAAACCGGAACCCTGTCCGCTTCCAATACTGGTTTTTACACAGGTGCCTTTGCCAACATTAAACTAAACGAAAAATTTGGCCTTATGCCCGAAGTGGACTACGGCAATTTGAACGGTAATTCAAGCTGGTTTTTCTCTACTAGGGCAAATTACTATTTTGTGCCAAAATTCTATGTTCAGGCAGGTCCACAAGTGTTTCTCCTATCAAGAAGCTTGACCGATGATATAAAACAAGCGGGTATAGATGCCGTAATCGGTGCTGGATATGATATAACCGATCATTTTCACTTACAGGCTAGGTACTCCTTCGAGCTAACGGATAGGTTTAAGGTGGATAATGGCGGAACCGCAAAGCTCAACAACTTGTTGGTCGGTATCGGCTACTCCTTTTAAAATTTCGATTCCCAAAGAATTTATAGTAAAGTAAACAGGTAGAAACGGTCATGTTCTAAACGTGATTTGGCTTCGCCTGCCCTAAAACAAAAATTAACAACAAATAAAATTTAGAAAATATGAAAAAAATTAATTTTCACCACATTAAGTTTATGATTATGGCCTCATTGGTCACAGTATCCTGTTCTGACGACGACTATGTTGCAGATTCAGAAGACGCCCTAATAGCGGAGCAAAAAGTAGTTTCTCTAGAAGGTAATATTCTAGCTTTTGATTCTGAGGAAACCTTGATTGCCCTTCTTGAAGACAAAGAGGGGACTTCTTTAAAGGTTGAAGAATTTATACAGGAAGGCTTTACATCATTAAAACCCAATTTCAGTGATTTAGAAGGCCCTGAAGTGGAGGCATACCTCTCCGCAAAAGCAGAAAGACTATCTTCTAAAGGAGCATTGTACACCAATAAAACCGGAAAGAACAATGACATCGATACCGAAGATGAGATTATTGCAGATGAGACTTTTGCTTCCATTTTGAACGAGGATAGAGAAATAATCGTTGGAAACAACTATTACATTTATACTACCGATGGCCTATACTTTATTGAGAAATCGAAAAAAGATAAATTGGTGGATTATCTTCAAAAACTTGAAAGTAGCTCAGGCTTTACTTCCAGAAGTATGAAAGCACTTAATGCGCAAGGACAAAACTTCTACGGAAAAGAGGACAACGAACTAGTGGTAGACTTGAATCCAGTTAGCGGTAGAACAATAAAGATCGATGATGATATCAACGTTTTTGTTGTGGAGACCGAAGAAGATGTATTCGGCCCTAAAAATAAGGGTGCCAATGATGAATCTATGAGTGGTAAGGTTACACCGATTTTAGCTCCTCATACCTTTCCGGTGGCGCAATATACCGAAAACAGTCTTTTCCAAAAGATATTCGGAAACACAATCGATGTAAATCAATACCATGATAGCACACATAGGATAAAGACAAAGTTCTGGAACCAGAATTATCTTCTATGGGCTACTGTTGGAGCTGAGGCTAGATATCAGAAAAAACGTTTCATCGGTTGGTCCGAATCGGATACTTCAGATGGTGTACGCTTGGGTATTAACAACGCTGTTTATACATACACAAGCAATGTTTCACCTTATAACCCCAACGACCCCAATAGGGTTATTCTAAAGTATAAGGGCGTTAGCTATAATCCATCTGGGCAAGTAGTGCCGCAATATCCTATGGCACCTTCAACTTGGCCCATAAACCAAACCGCGACCGTTGCCGCTTTGGAAATCACCATATTCGGCAACGATATTTATTACCCTATCACTGGTTCTACCGCAAATAGCACCATTAATAATCTATTGAGCCAAGCTAGGTCTATTGTACCAGGATTAAATGCCGATTTAGAGGCGGATAAAGTTAGGGTCAACATAGTAAAGTATTTACCTAATAGTTTTCAGGTCACTGAAGCCGATATTTTGCTAAAGCATAGGAGCGAGGCTTCCAAGACATTTGACTTCAATTTTCTAATTTCTTTCAAATCAAGTTCAAGCGGTTTCTCGCATTTGGCAAATCAGTTGAACGCAGAGAAATATAAATCGATTGAAATCGATATGTATGGTGCCGCCCTTAGAAATAATGTTTGGTTGGGCACTAGAATCAGGGGAAAAGCGAAATAAGTATTTAAATTATATCAGGAACTGGGGGCATTTTGTCCCCTTTTTTTAATCCGTTCGATATTTGTCATACTTACGGATAAGTTTTTTTGCGGCCATCAACATTGCAGTATGGGAACTGGTATTAAGCCTTGGTATTGAATTGTTTTTGGAAATCTCTCCTTGGTCAACGGTCTTTGCGAATACGCTTGATGAAGACATCTCGACCCCAGTTGTAAGTTCATAAATTTTAATTTCAACCGCCGACTCATTTGAGCTATAAAAATCCAACTGATCTGTAGGTACGGATACTGCCCCAAGGCCTTGATGCAGTATGACTCCTTTGACATTTATCAAATAGTTGCAATTGGTCTGTTCCTTTAATTCCAAAAGTTTATCCTTATCCAAATCAAAAGATATACGGGATTCAACAAGCCTGTTCTTACGAATGTCATTGAGTTCCAATAAAGAGTCGCCTAATATTTTCCGAAATTCATTTAAGCTAGTATTATATAGCTCGGCATCAAAGATTTTTGAATTTGATTTTGTCTGGTTCAAAAGCCATTTACCCTCACCAAAATCCAAATATTTGCCTGAATCAAACATGGTGGTATATTTCGGCGTATTGCATGACGAAAGAAGTAGCAAAATAATTATTGTGATAGTCGTAACGCCTTTATATTTTATATTGAGCATAGTTGAATTTTTGAGTCTCGTTTAAATTTACAAATGGTAATGTAAGCCTTTGTTTGCAATACATAATTACTTACCGAGAGATGGGTTTCAGTATCTTCTACAAATTGCCATCCTCTTTTTAAACAGTAGACTATGGCTTCGAGAGATACCCCTAACTGATCGTAATCTGAATTGACTATAATAGAGGTAACTTCATATAAACAGGTGAGTTCCTTTACGCGTTCTTTTAGTTTTGCTTCAACCGATGTTATAGGTTCTTAATTCCTTACTTTAAGATTTGAAAAGTGAAGTTCTTAAATATTTAGATAGAATGGAAATTTTTAATGAAAACTCGTTCTTATAGCCCCATGTCCCTGCGGAAGTTAAAAACCCTCCACCTGCAATCCTGACCGATTGGGCACGCTGCGCCGGCCCGCACTCGGTCGTCTTTCCGGCTGCGGATTTTCAACCCCTCGTCAAGAACTCAAGAGCTTGCCGATAGCAAGCACTTGAAAGTTAATTCTTTGTACAGAAATTCCATACTGTCATATGATGATATGGCCATATGGCGATATGACCCAACGATTATAGCTATATAGCATTATAGTTTTGATTATGGCCATAACGCGTTAAATATTAAATGGATTGAATATTTGGAAAATCTATTTTTCTTGGATAGCCTCGGTTGTTCAGCGTGACCCTTTAAAAGCCCAATTGTTTTCCCCTTCATAACTTTGATAAAAAGTGTTTTAAAGAAAGCCCAAAGTAAAGCTTTGGGCCTTTATGGTTAGGGGAAGAAAGAAGCTGTTGATAACTACCGTTGAATTGTTACTTCAATAAAATCAAATCCGCTTAACTTTAAAACAAAAAGTGAACGCCACCCTTTTGTTGACCAGTGAGATTATCGAATTTCGGAACTGCTATCCAGAGCTTATCGGCCAATGGGAAAGGCAAATAGGCCACGGAAATTGCCATCCCGATCTCCATTTTTGCTTCACTTTGGTGGATAGCTTTCCAAAATTGAGGGCATATATGAGCATGTTGGATTATCGAATCTGTTTTGCCATAAATGCTCATATTGTCCATGCCTACTGGCAAAGGGAATTTATTGAAGTTGGATATAATGACAACATTGCCTTGGAACTGGCCAACCATGAAATAGAATTGACCTATAAAGCCCTAAATGAATCGGAAACCATTTCAGAGAATCCAAAGGCTGAGCTTTACCATGATATTTTGGCATAGTGCCACTCCAATAATCTTGGAAGTACATAAAAGAGGATGCGGACTCGAGTATCAAGAAGGAACATAATCTTCAAAACTGTTACACTTCGTAGATTGTTCCGGAAAACATTTTCAAACTGAAAAAGCTTTTCTTTCCACGAAAATGCCCCTATGTAAAAAATTCTTTCTTGACGAATGGCCTTTGGCATACATGGATGCATGTACGCCAAACCTATTTTTATTTTCTGATTACCGCTAGGTTAGCCAAAAGTTAATCGGAGGTCACGTAGCAAGTTGTGTTTTTGCTAACAAAAACCCTACGCACTTCGTTTGTAGTTCGCTTTGTGATCCTCACAAACCTATTGAAATGGGAAGGCCAAAAAAAGAATTTAATTCGTTGAAAATAGTACAAGTCAACATTAGAATGACCGTTGACGACTATATCGAAGTTTCCGAAAAAGCAAAGACCATTGGTCTATCAATTGCCGAATTTATCCGAAGGAAGGTCACCGAAAAGTGCCTGCCAAAGAAAAGGGTACACCCAATGGACCGAAAACTGTTCGTTGAGCTGAGCAGGGTGGGCAACAACCTGAACCAGTTGGCCAAGTTCGTCAACTCGGGCATCCGTGACCCGTACAACATCCATAAACAATTGGAAGAGGTAAAAACGCTATTGCAATTCCTTAAATCGAGTATTTCCGGCAATGATAGGTAAGATAACCATTGGAAAGGACTTCTACGGGGTATTGGCCTACAACGAGAAGAAGGTGGAAGAAGGGGTCGGGTATGTGATCGATTCCAATATCGAACATTCCACTCCGGTCAATATGACCCAGGAATTCAATTTGATAAGGGAACTGCGACCGGGACTTGGCAAGGCCGTCCTTCATCTCTCACTGAACCTTCCTTATTCAGATTTCTTGGACGATAAGGAGTTCGCCTCGTTCGGTTGCGATTATCTGATGAAAATGGGCTTTGACAATAACCAGTTCATTATGTACCGCCATACGGATACCGAACACGAGCATATCCATATCATAGCCAACAGGGTGAGGTATTCGGGAAGGATAACGACCGATAGCAACATAAAAAGAAAAAGCAGGGAGGTGCTCAACGAGCTGGAACGCAAATACGGGATTACCCAAATACCGGTAAAAAAAGGAACCAAAAAATCACTGACACAAAAGGAAATCGAGAAAACCCTTAGGACAGGAGACCTGCCCCTCAAACTTATCCTTCAGGAAAAGATTGGCCCGGCAATCGCAAGAGCATCGAATACGGGCGAATTCATTTCAATGCTCGAAGCGCACGGTATATCGCCCAGGTTCAATATAAGCAAGACCACTGGAAGGGTTTCGGGGATATCGTTCAGATATCTGGATGTAGTATATAAGGGCAGTACACTCGGTAAAAAATATTCATGGAACAGTATAGCAAAACAAATCGATTATGAGCAAACAAGAGACCGTTCGGTTATACTATCGGCTAATGGAGAAGAACGAGGAATTGATAAAGTTGGCGAAGGAAACGATGCAACAACAGTCAAGGTTGAACCAGGAAATACTGGGACTTCAAAAGGCATTGAAAATACTGCTGAACAACCAAAAGGTCATGTGGGAGAAATTAAGGGAAATGGAATAGTCGGGCCTTTAACGGAGGAATCGGATTGGAATCCATTCAAACTGGAACTCAAGGAAGATCTTGCCCATAAAAAGTCCAAAAGAAGGAAGAAAAGGAAAGGGTTCAACCTATAAAATTTCGAGGTATGGAAAACTTAAATAAAGTAGAATTGTCAGGGTTGACGCGTTCCGAAATACAAGTCTTGGAAATGATACGTAACAAAAGGTTCCTGTCCATCAAATTGATAATTAAAAATGGTGAAGTGGATGTTATCGAAGGAATGGAGAGGATACATACGGGAGAACGCATCATAGACCTTTTAAGGCAACATGACTTTCAAAATCTGGAAATCAAACAAAGCAATGGTAGGATTGTCTGCGTAAACAGGATTTTTAGAAAAAAGGTAGACCATTCTTAAAAACTGTGGGTTGTTAACCGGTGGCTGATAAGTATGGGATAAAATAGTGTTCCAGCAAGGGACTGACAAAATTAAAAAAGGTAAATTAAAGCCTGCTTTTACGAATACGGTGGTGACCTAAAAGAGTGGAGCTACCGCTATCCAATGGACATGTCCAAGGTACTCATAGAACCAAAGCAGAAAAACGGAACATTCAATAGCACATGGCTCAAAACATTTAAAGGTTTTGAGGATTATTCGGAGGAAGAAGCTGAACGAATTTTGGATCAGCTCCGGGAACTCGCCAACATAGTTTGCTGCCATGTACAAAAAACAGGCACATGAATTTAGAGGTATTCGGTCAATTTGCAAAAAAGGAAAAGGGAAGGGTGATAGGAAAGAACCAAACGGCCATGATATACACCCGTGTATCCAGTAAGGAGCAATTCGACAACAATGCAAGCCTCACCACTCAATTGAAATATTGCCAAGAATATGCACTCAGAAAGGAATTGGAAGTATTGGAATATTTCGGTGGAACTTATGAATCCGCAAAGAGCGATGAGCGTAGGGAATTCCAAAGGATGTTGAACTATGTAAAAAGGAGAAAGAACATTGGCTACATCATCGTCTATTCCTACGACAGGTTTTCCCGCACAGGGGCGAACGGGGCCTATATTAGCGAGCAACTAAAAAAGCAAGGGGTCGCCGTGATATCGGCCACCCAGGAAATCGATGTGACGACCAGTGCAGGTAATTTCCAGGAAAACCTGTACCATATGTTTTCCCATTTTGACAACCAGGTGCGTCGGGACAAATCCATCACAGGTATGCAAGAAAAGTTGCGAAGGGGCCACTGGACCGGGGCTTACCCGTTTGGATATACCAATACGAACCCCGGTAAAGGTAAGACGCCCAATTTTGTTATCACAGAGGAGGGAAAGCTCTTAAAACAGGCCTTTTTATGGAAGGCCAATGCCAATATGTCCCATGTTGAAATCGCAAAACGGCTCAAAGAGAAGGGGCTGTATATAAATGCAAAAAAACTCACCGATCTGTTCAGGAATCCCTTCTATTGCGGACTTATAGTCAATCGGCTGATTCCGGGAGAGGTTGTCCAGGGAAAACATGAGGCCCTGATTTCAAAAGAGGTTTTTTTGAAAATACACAATCTACTCCATACCGGGGATTCGCCCAAGAAATACTCGTATGATGACGAGAACCTACCGCTTAAGATGTTTGTGAGGTCGTCAATCTGTAAAACACCTTACACCGGATTTAAGGTCAAGGCTAAAGGACTCTATTATTATAAGAATAGGCGTAAGGGGAGCAAGGAGAACAGAAGTGCCAAAAAGCTCCATGAGGAGTTCTTGGACGTTTTGGGTAGATATACAATTGCGGACAAAAAGTATATAGAACCACTTACAGAAATCATTCACGATACACTGCTGGATAAAAACCAGGAAGCCTTGGAAGACCAAAAAAGGTTGGTCAAAGAACTGAACCAAGTAAAGGAAAGGATAGACATTTTGGAAAGAAGGTTCGTTCTATTGAACGAGATTACAAAGTCCCAATATGATCTTTTCATGCCCGAACTAAAGGCCGAACAAAGGGAACTGGAAATGAAATTGGAGAACAGCGGCATAAATAGTTCAAACCTCAAAAAATCGGTTAAACTGGCTCTTGGGTATGCTTGTAACCTACCGTCAATGTGGAAGTTAGGGGATTTGGAAACAAAAAGGGCCATACAATTTATGGTATTCCCTGAAGGGATTGGGTACGACTTCAAAAACAGGGCAGTTCAAACTTTTCGGGTCAATGAAATTTTTGCTGCAATCCGCTCATTTTCAAGTGATTTAAAGGAAATAAAAAAGGGGACTTCCTACTCTTTTTGTAGAAAATCCCCTTTAGTGACCTCGACAGGATTCAAACCTGTAACCTTCTGAGCCGTAATCAGATGCGCTATTCAGTTGCGCCACGAGGCCAATATACCCTACATATAAGGGCATGTAAATATATTTCTTTTTACATTTACCGCAAAATTAAGAACAGCATAATAAATGAATATCGATAGCTATATAAGGGATGTCCCTGATTTTCCAAAGAAAGGGATTGTTTTTAAGGATATTACTCCATTATTAAAAGATAAAAGAGCCCTTACCTATACGTCTACGGCACTCTCAGATTTATTAGAGGGCACATCTGTTGATATCGTAGTAGGCATGGAGAGTAGAGGGTTTATCTTTGGACCTATGCTCGCTGAAAAACTAGGGGCTGGTTTCGTGCCTGTTCGTAAACCTGGTAAGTTGCCTTCTAATACCATTAACGAGTCTTTTTCATTGGAATATGGCTCGGATACTTTAGAAATACATATTGATGCCATTAAAAAAGGAGATAAAGTACTTATTCATGACGATGTCATTGCCACAGGAGGAACCGCTAAAGCTGCTTGTAAACTTGTGGAAAGGCTAGGGGGAGAAGTGGTTCAATTAAATTTTTTAATTGAATTAGAATTCCTTAACGGTAGGGAACAATTACAAGAATATACGATACAGTCGTTACTTAAATACTAATCCAAGGCGTTAGTGGTAACGAAATAGCGCCAACCTATTATCGCCATCTGTAATTTGGAGGCTTTGGAAAGGTCTAATTGCCGCTTTGCAAAGGAGGGAAGTACCATCTTGTTCAACTTGGCCAATAGTTTAAAAAGCGTTTTTTTCAAAAGTTGGTTTTTTTCAAAAATACAAAATTATAACGCGGCCATGGGCCGCGTTCTGTTTATGTTGACTTGCGCTTAGCTATTAAAATAATCAGAAGCTCAATACTAATAGGGATAGCAACAAGTAAACCAAAATCTTTATTAGCGTTATCATACATCATAGTTTTAGGTTATACAAAAGTTGACTGCAATCGATTATTTAAATAAGATATGAGAGAAGCATGTTCGGTTACAAATAATTTATGTTAAATCAATACAATGGATACATATATGTAAGCTTATAAATTAGAATGGTTATAATAATTACCATATCCTCTATGATAAGATTTCATTTGTTTATTATAAACCACTAAACTGATTTCATATGACAATAATTGTAGGCGTGTTTTATGGGGCATTCTAATTTGTAAGGGACTTTTCCTTTTAATTTTAGCCCTATTTCCACTTTTCATTCTTTCCAATGCAAAAGACCTGTCTTGTGTAAGGACAGGTCTTAAAGTGGGCTTAGCGTTAAAAATGTGCGCTATTCTTTCTTTGTGGTTATTTCAATAACACCATTCTTAGCTTTTTTTCCATATTTTTCTTTTGCAGCTGCTCCCTTAATAACATTGATACTGGCAATCTTGTCGGTGCCCAGCTTTTTCATTGCTTTCCTATCTGCGTTTTCACCATCAATTACATATAGGGGTTCATCCTTTTTATTTCCAGAAAGGAAAATGGATTTTTTCTTCACAACTACCTTCACATCCTCATCATTTTCTGTGTCTGTGTGTATGTAAACACTTTTATCACCATCTTTAGTTTTACTTCGGTAAATTTTAACGCTCTTTTTATCAGAGGTTTCGTCGTCGTCTGAAATGAACACCAGTGAGCTGTCATCCATTTGTATGTCCATATCTTCAAATATATCCTCTTTCAGCTCTTTACCATTAAGGGTTACTATTTTTTTGCCTTTAACTTTTTTAACGATAATTTCCTTTGATTCGGACGCGTCGTCATCAGAAATCCAGACCATGCTGGTGCTATTGCTGGTTTTGAGGTCGGTCTGCTTACCTCTGCCAACACTTATAGTACTCTTGTCCGTATCCACGAAGATAAAGACCGGTTCAATAACATCTTTATCAGCTCTTTCCTGTCCGTCACTATTATAAGTGGCCGTTGAAATTGTACCATTTACCAGTTCTAGTTCTATAGCGATGATTTCACGAGCATCGTTTCTAACGGTGGTATAGGAAAAATCAATGTTCTCTTCCGCTAAATCGGCCTTCATTTGAAGTAGTTGACCATCAGTGGTATTTTTATTAATGACTAATTCTATTATTGCCGCAGATGCATCGGATTTCTCAGTTTCGATTTTGGGAGCTAGCGATTTACGAGTATTACTCAAGGGTATAAAGCTTGCAGGGTTGATGGCTTTTTCGGATTTTAATATCTCAAAATGCAAATGTGGCCCTGTAGACTTACCGGTGCTTCCCACATGACCTATGGCGTCGCCAGTTTGTACGGTTTCTCCTTTGGCCACCGTTCTGTCTTTTAGATGCATATACTTGGTGCTATACCCGCCAGTATGTTCAATAACGATATAATTCCCTTTGCTCTCATCTTTATTGCTGGTTTTTACGATTCCTTTGGCACTTGCTGATACCGGTTTACCACTCTTGGTAACCAGGTCAATACCAGTATGATTCTCTATTTTCGTTGTGAAGGGACTTCTCATTGGCCCAAAATCAGCAGAAACTCTGATAAGGTCTTCAGTTTTAATAGGATTCGTAAACTCAGGGGCCTCAAGATCTAGTGAAATTGATGATTCGTTCTCTGAAAATTTCACAATTTCCTTAGTGTTGAACCCTACTAGGAATAGTCCTAGAAATGGCAGAACTATTAAGAATTTAAGGAGATTAATTCGTTTGGATTGATTTCGATTTAACATGACTATTCGTTTTTTGATGATTGAATTAAAAAATGGATTTACGATGTTGATTTTATGGTGTTCTGTAGCTTGTTTCAGCATTAAATACTGATAGGCTCTTTTGTCTTCTCCATCTTCACATGTTCCAGCATCGGCTAAAAATTCTAGGTTTTGCTTTATCAGATTTTTATAGAACCATATGGCAGGGTTGAACCACATTAGAATAAGTGTAATTTCCGTGAAAAGGATGTCTAAAGAATGCATTCCTCTAGCGTGCATTTTCTCGTGAGAAATAATAGTGCGCAACTCCCGATGGGAAAACTGGTTTGGATAGTAAAATATATGCTTAAAGAACGAGAAAGGAGAAATGGCCGAACTCGTTTTTACATGAGAAAACTCATCTTCCAGAACTACATCACTATTCTTTTTGAGGACATGGATAGTTCGTAATTGAATCATAAGCCTAATAGCGAAGTAGATTACGCCAATTAGATAAATAGTGACAATCAAATTTATCCAACTTAAGGAAACGGAAGATGCATTGGCCATTACTATATTTTCCAAGTCCGCCGTATCTATTGTTGAGATGGCAGGTCGGGGGACATATATGATTTTCGTAATGTTTATAAATGGCAGAAGTAAAGAAGTTAAAAGCCCCATTATTAAAAAAAAGCGGTTGCTGCCAAAGAAGGTCTCCTTTCTTAAAAAAAGATGGTAGGACCCTAAAAAAAGCAGTAGAATAACAGAGGACTTCATAAGATGTTCTAAAAACAGTTCCATTATTTTTTCTTTTCAATAAGGTTAATGATCTCTTTTAAGTCCTCAACGGAGATTTTCTCCTCCTTGGCAAAGAAGGATACCAGGTTCTTATAAGAATTGTCAAAGTAGTCTACCATACTAGAATTGACAAACTTTTGTCTGTAATCCGCCTTACTTACTATAGGAAAGTACCTATGTGTTTTTCCAAAAGCTTCGTGGCCAACGTAGTTTTTTTCTTCTAAGTTCCTTACAATAGTGGACAGCGTGTTGTAATGAGGTTTATCGCCAGCTATCTGCTCCATGATTTCTTTTACGAAGGCCCTTTCTAGAGTCCAAAGGATTTTCATTATTTCCTCTTCCTTATTCGTGAGTTTTTCCATTATCAGTATTTGTTAGAGCAAACGTATAACTATTTTTATAGTTATACAACTATATTTGCAGTTATTTAACTATTTATTTAGTTTTAATAGTGGGCAGGGAATAGAGTAGTTCACAGTATTATGAGCAATACTTCTCCTATATTTGTTGAAAACCGATTTAATGCAAGACTTTTTACATGTGGTTGGAGGTTTGTTGCTTTTGATAGCAGGTGGTAATTGGCTGTTGAAATCTGCCGTAGATCTTTCCTTAAAACTGAACATACCTAAAATTGTTATTGGTATGACTGTCGTTTCCTTCGCAACCTCCGCTCCGGAATTAATCGTTAGTATTAACGCTGCGCTAGACGGCTTTCCCGACCTGGCCTTAGGCAATGTAGTGGGATCCAATATCGCCAACTTAGGACTTGTTTTAGCCATTACCGTATTGCTGAGTCCCATTAGTGTAAAGCGAAGTTTTTATACAACGGACTGGCCGGTGATGATGTTAGCTTCGCTTTTGTTTTTTGGATTTATCTATTTTGATGGTATACTGGAGCAATATGAGGGTATAATAATGGTAATCTGCCTTTTCTTACTTCTGGTATATCTGCTCCGCTTTCAAAAACCCGCGGTAGATGCAGAAGAAGATGTAGGGACCATAGCACTTCCAATATACAAGACCGTTCTTTTTCTGGGTTTGGGAGGTATTGCCCTTTGGGGAGGTTCGGAATTATTGATAAATGGAGCCGTAGGTATGGCAACGGTCTTTGGGGTTAGTGAAAGGGTAATAGCAATTACCGTAGTTTCCGTTGGCACGAGCATTCCCGAATTAGCAGCGTCAATAATAGCGGTTATTAAAAAAGAAAAGGCCATTTCTTTAGGGAACCTTATTGGTTCCAATATATTTAATTTATTAGCCGTGCTTGGTATCACAGCTATCATAACGCCAGTAAAAGTTGTAGATGATGGTCTGTTAAGTAACGATATATTTTGGATGTTGGGAATTTCCTTTATTATTCTACCTCTGGTATTCATTCCAAAAGGGCTTCGTTTGGGTTGGCGAGATGGTTTAATTCTTGTGGGAATTTACCTAGCTTTTGTATATATTACGATTAGTTGACCAAATCATCTATATGCAAGTATTCTTCAAACAATTAATGTTTTGTTATTTACTGTTGAAGTCTTGCACTATACTATACGCACAAGATTCAGAATTTTTAAGCGGTAAAGTAATCGACGAAAAGACCGATGAGCCCGTAATTTTCGCTACTGTACGTGTAAAAGGTAAGGCCAAAGGAGTAATTACCAATATGGATGGGAGTTTCAAGATACCTTCATTTTTTAAAAAAGATGGAGATACCCTATTGATATCTTCTATGGGTTATGTCTCAACTCTCATTGCATTATCTGATGTCGTTTATGATAAAGTAAATATTATACTGGATATCCGTTAAGTGTCATAATCCTGTAATTCCCGTTATCACTATCCTGTCGAAGACCCGGTCCCCGAAATACCTCCTGTTGAGCTTGTACACGAACTCGTCGAGATATGCCTGAAGGTACTTTCCCTTTATCCTGTGGTCATTGCCCAAAAGGTTCCTTTTGGCGTTGCTTATGAATATATGCACCCGTTTGAGGGTCTCTTCGGTGGTCTCCTTGTTCGATTTCTCGGTCACGTGCAGTTCCACGAAGTCGGCGATATCGACATAGGAAGTGCTCTTGTCGGTGAACACAATGGATTTTTCGTCAAGGGATTCCCCTATGGCCCCGTCCACTTCTCCCGAAGTATGGCCGGCTAGCACCCTGGCCTTGAAATAACGTACCTGTTTGGACTTCCGGCCGGTCTGCGGGTCCTCCAACGGTGTGCTCTCGGCCATGACCATGACGTTCCGCTTGCCGGCGGCCCCACGGCCCCGTTTGCCCTTGGCCTTTTCCACCTGGCCCGATTCCACGGTGAAATAGCCCTCGTCCATCTCTATCATGCCTTCCAGGGTATATCTTGAATCCCTTTTGCTAAGTTCGGGCAAATATATCAAATTATGAGTGATTACGGATATTCAATTTTAGGAATCAAATTACTTTTTAATTTGCGATAATCCTACATAAAAAAGCACGGTTTATTTATGCTGGAAGAGTTAAATTTGTGAAACACCTCTGCTAAAAAGTTTTGGGACAAATCCTCTAAATTGATATTTACAAATGTCCTGATACCGTCATCAGATCTTTAATGATAACAAATATTTAGTAGATTACTTATGATCGACTTACTTCATAATCATAGAACCAAAACATATTTCATTTTTATCTACTTGGTTCCGATAGGATATGAATATAGAAATGATACATTGAAAAACATAGTCTTATAAAGAAAACATAAATGAAAATACTTATTACAGGAGTGGCAGGATTTATTGGTTTTCATCTATCCGAATCACTGGCCAAAAGAGGCGAAGTAGTTATAGGTATAGATAATATTAATGATTATTACGATGTAAAACTAAAATATGACCGTCTCAACGCCTTAGGAATACATTTTGAAAAACCAAATACTGAAGAAAACACCAATAATATACTATTTGTACGTAGTACGAAGTACCATAATTACAGTTTTTCTAGGCTGGATATTACAGATTTAGAAAGCATGGAAAAACTCTTTGTCGTAGAAGAATTTGATTGTGTTATTCATCTGGCTGCGCAAGCCGGGGTACGTTACTCTATAATAAACCCACATGCTTATGTACAGTCCAATATTGTAGGTTTTTTAAACATATTGGAATGTTGCAGACAACATGAAACGGCACATTTAATCTACGCCTCTAGTTCCTCTGTTTATGGAAATAGAAGCAAAGTGCCTTTTTCTGAAACCGAAAAAGTAGACGAACCCGTAAGTCTTTACGCAGCGACTAAAAAGAGTAATGAATTAATGGCACACTCATATGCTCATTTATATGGCTTACAGACCACGGGGCTACGTTTTTTTACAGTCTATGGTCCATGGGGCAGGCCAGATATGGCTCCTATGCTCTTTGCAGACGCTATTCACAACAACAGGCCTATAGATGTTTTCAACGATGGTGATATGCAAAGAGATTTTACCTATATCGATGATGTAATCGAAGGAATAGTAAAGCTAACACTGAACTCAGCTAGTAAAAAAGAACTAAAATCAAGAATATTCAATATTGGTAATTCTAGTCCAATTAAACTAATAGATTTTATTTCTGGTCTAGAGAAACAAATGGGAAAGGCAGCTATTAAAAACCTCATGCCCATGCAAGATGGTGATGTAAAAATCACCTATGCCAATTCCGACAAATTAAAAAATGCAATTGGTTATCGGCCTAAAACCAAATTAAGCGATGGGTTATTTAAATTCATTCAATGGCATAAGGAGTACTATCACTATTAATGCCTAAGCAGCCCTGAAATTTAACATCCATAAACGCTAAAAAAAGACATTACCTATTTTTTCTCCTCATTATCAAAATAGAGACATAAGAAGACCTGAGTTCTAGATTTGTATTACTTACATTTCTATATTGGCGGTAAGCGAATAAAAAACTAATTTCTCATGTGGTAAAAAAGAAAAAGCTTCCGATTTCTCGGAAGCTTTTATTTACTTGTGGGCCCTACTGGATTCGAACCAGTGACCCCCTGCTTGTAAGGCAGAATTTTTTTTGCTTCGCATGAATTAAAAATCTAATAAATAAGGGGGTTTTCAGCGATTAGCTGTACATTTAAGACCATTAAAAACCACATTCTGCGTGCACATGTGCACTCAGGTTTTAACATTTATCATGGCTACCTATATAAAGCTCTCATTGGATACACGAAGGAAAGATACCAAAACCTTCCCTTTAATTTTTCGTTTGACCCACAACCGAAAATCTACAAGTATTGGAACGGGTCATAAATTAGCGACTTCGGAATGGGACGAAAAAAGACAAAAAATCAAGCCATCTTTCAAAGGCACGGAATCCCCATCCCGTTTGAACAATCTTCTGCAAAAGAAAATGGCGCGTATGGTAGATATCCTAACGAAATTAGAAGATGAGAGCAAATTGAAATATTTGAGCGTGTCCGGAGTAAGGAGCCATATTACCCGTACTGCCAAAAAGGTTACTTTTTATCAGTTCGCCGAAAAGCAAATAGCCGACCTGATTAAATCGAACCGTATCGGAAATGCCAGGGCCTACAAACATGCTTTGAAAGCAGTCAAGAATTTCAGGAACGACAAGGATTTTACTTTTGATGAACTCAATCTTGATTTTCTGAACCGTTTTGAAAAGCACCATTTGGCCAAGGGCAATAAGTTGGGCGGTCTAAGTGTTTATTTGAGAACTGTAAGGGCTATTAATCGAAAGGCTATCAAAGCAGGGGTTGCCGACAAAGAAGGTTATGCTTTTGATGACTATGTCATTCGAAATGGAAAGCCTGAAAAACGTGCTCTTCCTATTAACGCTATCCGTAAAATAGCTGAACTTGATTTGGAAAAGGATACCGCTCTTTTCAGGGACAGAAACATTTTTATGATGAGCTTCCTGCTCAACGGCATGTCCTTTGTGGATATGGCCCATCTCAAGCTGTCCAATATCGTTGATGGTCGCATAAGATATTCAAGAAAGAAGACAGATGAACCCTATAACTTAAAAATCCATGATCAACTCAAACCCTTACTGACCTATTTTACCAAAGGCAAGAAAAGGAGCGACTATTTGTTGGGTGTTGTCAAAAGTGAAAATCCTATTGAAAGCTATAATCAAATCGTTTGGGCAAGAAAGCGATATAACGATAATTTGAAAAAACTGGCCGAGCTTGCGGGAATTCAAGAAAATATAACGAGCTACGCTGCACGCCACTCATTTGCTTCCGGTGCAAATGAAATGGGAATTCCTCTTACAGCTATTTCTCAAATGTTAGGACATAAGCGAATAAGCACAACACAAGCGTATTTAGCAAATTTGAGGAAAAGTAAAATGGATGAGTACCAAAATGAAATTTTCGGACAACTTTCAGAAAGATGAATTTATTGATTTCCTTTCAAATAACATCCAAATCCATCGTCTATTCCCTTGAACATTTTTCCGATTTTTCCCAAATCCTTACCATAACTAACCTGCGAGTGGATCCTGCGGAGTTTCTTTAGCATTCCGGCAGATAAGCGTAAAGAAGAAACTCCGTAGGGCGCAACCGAAACTTGGCTCGGCAAACTATCCCTCTTTTCTCCCTATCCACAAAAATTCGCCCGTCAGGGCGCAAAATTCTATATTAGAAAGACCATTTCAATTTTACCACGGAAGTCCCATGCCCATACCTTTCCTTTTGGATTTTGTGAAATCCGTAAATTCATCCTTGAACACGTCATAGACTTCTTCAGTTTTTTTGCCACTACTGAGCGTCCCCCAATGATTAGGACAGGTTCTGCTCTAAATTAAGTCCCAATTATTAATCATTATGCTGCTTTTTGTTGTTTGATCAAATACCTTTTAAAAGGTATTTGATTGTCGATTCCCTGATGTCTTCTTCTATGATTGTAATAGTCAAAATATTTGTTCAATTGTTGGTATAGGTCAATGCCGGTATCTGGTGGATTGAGGTAAATGCTTTCGTATTTGACGCTTCTCCATAGTCTTTCCATAAATACATTATCTATGGCCTTCCTTT
This sequence comes from Maribacter sp. 4U21, assembly GCF_002742365.1. Lineage (NCBI taxonomy): Bacteria > Pseudomonadati > Bacteroidota > Flavobacteriia > Flavobacteriales > Flavobacteriaceae > Maribacter > Maribacter sp. 4U21. The sequence continues at coordinate 3,676 of NZ_MDGN01000053.1, read as the reverse complement.
ACCATCCATGCTTAATTTTATATTGTTCGATAGGACTGAATGGGTAAATATCCCGGAGGTGAATTGGCTGCCCTGATCGGTATTGATAATCTCTGGCCTGCCATGCACCGCAACAGCTTCTTCCAGGGTCTCTTTGCACCATTGGGCGTCCATAGTGTTCGATACCGACCAGTTCAATACACAGCGACCATGCAGATCAATGATGGCGACCAAGTACATAAAGCCCTTTCGCATCGGTACGTAGGTGATGTCAGTCGCCCATACTTGATTCGGTCTTTCTGCTTTTAGGTTCCTAAGAAGATTAGGATATACTTTATGTGCCTTATTACGTTTGGAAGTGTGCTCGCCCGGCATGATGGCCCTTAAGCCCATTACGCGATAGTACAACCTGTCTATACTCTTTTGGTTGACCTTATAGCCCTGAACGATGCAACTGTAAAAGCTTTGACCGCTTTAAAATACTTAGGTCGGAATGATCCTTGCTTATCATTCTTCTTCGTTCTTTGATCGGTCCTAGCGCAAGGCGTTCTTTAAAAAATCAAGCTCTACTTTTTGCTTGCCTATAACTTTTAACAATCGATCTTCCTTTTCCTCTGCCTCGCTCCTTGGGGATTTGTCTACTTTGGCGAATACCGACTAGGCCTGCGTCTGGAACTCCCGTCTCCATAGGTTTACTTGTTGAGGCGATATCTCGAACCTTTGTGCCAGTTCCTTTACCGTGTAACGCTCTTTAAACGCTTCTAAAACTACCTTGGTCTTGAATTTGAAGTGAATTTTCTTCGTGTCATATTAGCAAATTTAAGTTTCTTTTTATAAACTTAACTTACTGTCGTGTTTTTGGGGGGATGCTCAGATGAAACATTATAAACAATTGACCTTGTTTCAAAGGTATCATATTCAAAGTCTTTTACAAGTTGGGTTAACGCAGTCACAAATTGCCGCAGAATTAGGTGTTAATAAGAGTACTATTAGCCGTGAGCTCAAGAAAAACACCCCAACAAGAGGACAGACGGCTCATACGTATATAGCCGAACACGCTCAGCGCAAAGTGCGCTCCAGGCATTCGTAAAAAACTAAGCCAATAATCCTAACGGGTCAATTAAAAGCTCGTATAGCTCACTTGATGCGCTATAACAAATGGAGTCCGGAACTCATCGCTAAGCGTCTTTTAAAAGAGGGAGAGTACTGTGTTAGCCACGAGACCATTTATAAATGGATATGGACGGCCAAGCATAGCCATCATAGAAAACATAGAGACTACAAAAACCATTATAAACATTTACGCCATACAGGCAGAAAACAGAAAAGAAGCAATTTAAAGGATAACTGAGGGGCTATTCAAAAAAGAGTTCCAATAGAACCAAGACCAAAAGTAGTAGCTCAGCGTAAACGCATAGGAGATATAGAAGTAGATTTAATGATGGGCAAGAATCATAAGTCAGCACTCTTAGTAATGACCGACCGAGCAACATTGGTCACTATGATAGATAAACTTAACGGTAAGGCAACAGAGCACGTTTATCAAAAAATGAGAAAACGTCTCTAAAATTTGAGCAACTCTTGGGTAAAAACCATCACATTTGATAATGGAAAAGAGTTTGCTTTCCATCATAGACTGGTGCAAGATCTAAATACAAAAACCTACTTTACAAGACCATATACCCCACAAGATAAAGGCACGGTAGAAAATAGAATAAGAGTCAGTAAGCGTTTCTTCCCTAGGAAAACCGACTTAAACTTAGTCACAAAAGAGAGGATTAAAGAAGTAGAATTATTACTAAATTACAGACCCATTATAAAGTTTAACAATAATAACCCTATTGAAGTCCTAAAAAATAAGTGTGTTGCACTTATGAGTTGAACACAGCATATGTAATTTGACGATATAAAACAATTCGGGCTTTAAAGACTGAACTAAATCTATTACCGTCAAACTAAAATTATTTTGACTATTCCAAACATAGCAACTAATATTCTTTATAATACCTCCCAATTAATAAAAATATAATGACCGGCAATAAAAATAAAGCCGGTCACCTTTCAAAAAATTTATTCTTTAACTATCTATCGCTAATTAGTAATTTTTGCTGATATTCCGTACCGTCTTTATCCTTAGCAATTATAATATACACCCCAATTGGTAATTCTTGTACATTTAAAGGAATACCATTATTATCAATAAATCCACCCCTAATTGTTTGTAAAAGACTACCAGACAAATTATATATATATATCGTTTCTATCATGGTAGGCACTTCAAAACTTAATGATGTTTCAACTGATGAAGGATTTGGCGAAATACTAAACTTATTGGATGCTCCTTGAGCGACCGGAATTTGAAGTTCCAAATTTATTACCTCCACGTTGTCGTATAATGCGTTAGTGAGCACTCCATCATTGTGCGATGTCGTGGCAAGTCCCACGAAGACGCTTTGGCCCATGGCAACGGACTGTGACCCTACCTCGCTCCAGTTGCCGTTCGTCTCGGACACATAGCCCGTAAAAGTGTTGCCAGAACGTACCAATCTCACATAGTGCGAGAACCCTCCAGGTACAAGTGCAGGAAGTGTATAGTTTCCGGTACCCAAAGAACCGCCCTTGGAAGGCCTACTCTGGAAACTGTAGCCCGGACCGCCCAAGTTGTTCGGGTTAGGCGCCAAAATCATCATGGCCATGGCGGCGTTGGCATCCAAGTCTCCCCGTATCATAACACCGGCCTTGGCCCATGGGTTGGTCTGCCCAAGGCTCACGACCCTGGCCACTATCTCACCGTCGCCCTCAAGCTCCTGGTAGACGTAGTGGAACTCGTCCGCGGCACCGAAGATATCGGCCCCCGAGGCCTTGACCTCATAGGTACCGTTGTCGAAACAGGCCTCACCGTCGGCACCCACGTTCCCTATATCGCTGCCCGTCCAAGGTGATGGCAGTGGACCGCAAGCGACATCGTCACCTTCCACCGTTATCGTCAACGTATCGGTGTCCGTGGCACCCCCACCATCGGTCACCGTCAGGGTGGCCGTGTAGATGCCCGCAACGGTATAGGTGTGCGAAACCGTCTCGCCGGTGCCCGTGGCACCGTCTCCAAAGTCCCAGGTGTAAGTGGCTATGCCAATGTCATCAATGGAACCGCTGCCGTCAAAACCTACAGCCAATGGCGCAAGGCCCTCGGTCACATCCGAATCAGCAACCGCAACGGGCGGTTGGTCGTTGTTCCCGGAAACCAAGCTAACGTTGTCGTACACCGCCGTGGTCAGTTGCCCGTCACTGTGCGATGTCGTGGCCAGCCCTACGAAGACGCTTTGGCCCATGGCAACGGACTGTGACCCTACCTCGCTCCAGTTGCCGTTCGTCTCGGACACATAGCCCGTAAAAGTGTTGCCCTCGCGCACCAATCTCACATAGTGCGGGAACCCTCCAGGTACAAGTGCAGGAAGTGTATAGTTTCCGGTACCCAAAGAACCGCCCTTGGAAGGCCTACTCTGGAAACTGTAGCCCGGACCGCCCAAGTTGTTCGGGTTAGGCGCCAAAATCATCATGGCCATGGCGGCGTTGGCATCCAAGTCTCCCCGTATCATAACACCGGCCTTGGCCCATGGGTTGGTCTGCCCAAGGCTCACGACCCTGGCCACTATCTCACCGTCGCCCTCAAGCTCCTGGTAGACGTAGTGGAACTCGT
>NZ_MDGN01000052.1:0-417 GCF_002742365.1 Maribacter sp. 4U21 | reverse complement strand
AAAATCCGGGATGAGTGTCTCTAGCGTCGTGTCCGGATTCATTCTTCTAATGGCCTTTACGGTTTCAGCCCAAATAATGGATCCCATATCTTTAAGGTCGTCCCGGTCCACAGAGGTGATTACGGCATGTTTTATGCCCATTATTTTAATGGAGCGTCCTACCTTTTCAGGTTCCGCCCAATCCACATCTTCCGGTCTTCCGGTCTTAACACCACAAAAGCCACAAGAACGGGTACATATGTTACCCAATATCATAAATGTAGCTGTGCCCTCACCCCAACACTCGCCCATATTGGGGCAACTTCCAGAAGTGCAGATGGTGTGCAAATCATACTTTTCAACCAACCCCCTTAGTTGGGTATATTTTTTACCTGTAGGAAGTTTTACCCTTAGCCATTTTGGTTTTCCTTTAGGGGG
>NZ_MDGN01000051.1:0-88635 GCF_002742365.1 Maribacter sp. 4U21 | reverse complement strand
ATATTGAACCTAAAATACTTGGGGCTAGCCCCAAGTATTTTAAATATGCATGTTGCACTTATGACTTGAACTTAGAAATTTCATTAATTGAGCATTTTTTCCGACTTATAAAACCCAAATTTCATCAGAAGCACCTATTTTTAGGATTGTTAAGGCTATACTAATGAAAAGCAAATACGCGTATCTATTATTTTTTTGTGGAACCCTACTCATTGGATGTGAAATGAACCAACCCTCTAAAACATATCGGTTATTTGTAGGTACTTATACAGATGGTGAGAGTGAAGGAATTTATTCTTACAGTTTTAACGCCAGTACAGGTGAATTATCCGCTAAAAAATTGGCGGCTACTTTGCCCAACCCATCTTTCTTAACGATTTCACACGATAAACAGAACTTGTACGCCGTACAGGAAACGGCTGATTTTGATTCCTTGGGCGGGGGTGTTTCTGCTTTCAAAATAAGCGATGGACTTTTGACATTTCAAAATAGTTTAGGTACGGGGGGAGCACATCCTTGTCATGTTTCGCTTATAGGGAAAAATCAGTTAGTGGTATCAAACTACACTGGTGGCAATGTCATGGTTGCCGATTTGGAGGATGATGGTAGTTTGTCTAAAAAACATCAAATAATCAACCACATAAGTATTGATACACTCTCCAAACCACATGCCCACATGGCAAAAGGTAGTAGAGGCGAGCTATTCGTGTCTGATCTAGGTCTTGACGCAATAAAGCGTTACCAAAACGTCGACGGCGATTTCATTGCAGGCAAGCAGCCGTCGATAGATTTGAAAAAGGGTGCAGGTCCCCGACATTTTGTTTTCTCGGAGAACCACGAATTTCTATACGTTATTAACGAATTGAATTCTACTATTACCCTTTTGCAAAGGAATGCGGAAAATGTATTTAATGAAGTGGACACAATTAGTACGATATCAAAGGATTTCAATGGAGATAGTTATTGCGCTGATATACATTTATCAAGAGACGGAAAATTTCTTTATGGATCCAATAGGGGCGAAAATACGATAGTGATTTTTATGGTTGATGAAGTTTCAGGCGAATTAAAATTAGTCGGTAGAGAAGCGGTTAGAGGAGATTGGCCACGAAATTTTACAATAGACCCGACTGATAACTTTTTTCTCGTAGCCAACCAGAAGAGTAATAATATCTCAATTTTTAAGCGAGATACCGAGTCAGGTATATTGACCTTCCTTAAAAAGGAACAGCTGCCGAGTCCCGTTTGTTTGGAATTTTTGAATTAGCGAATACCTCTGCTGAAACTTCTTGTTCGATGGTTTTAAGTTCGCCTTAGATGTGACTTTGGTGTTGAAACATGTTTCTAATACTAAAATACTTTACCACTTATTATGGGCATACTTATTATCGGCATATTCATTATTTCCATTGGGTTACTTATTTACAGTTTCATAGAATTGTTCAAATCGAAGAAAGCGTACAAGAAGATTTCTGAGAAAAATCAAGAATAAACCTACTTCGTAATTTCCTTGTAATACTGCTTTTCATTACATTTAAGCTAGACTAATTCAACTACTTAAAAAATGAAAAATTTCTACACATGGGCAAGTGCTCTATTGCTTGTCTTATTACTGTTTCCAACGAATACCGAAGCACAGCGCAAGAAAAAATCCAATACCGTTACGCCCCAATATCCAGAAGATTTATATTCAAGTCTTGACTATCGTTTGGTAGGCCCTTTTAGAGGAGGTCGTTCTGCGGCGGTAACCGGAGTGCCGGGTGAACCTAATCTTTTTTACTTTGGGGCTGCTGGTGGTGGTGTTTGGAAAACTCTAGATGGTGGCCGTAAGTGGAGTAATATATCCGATGGTTACTTTGGCGGTAGTATCGGCGCCGTTGAAGTAGCAAAGAGCGACCCCAATGTCATCTATGTAGGTGGAGGCGAAAAAACCTTAAGGGGGAACGTTTCCTCTGGTTATGGAATTTGGAAAACGGAAAACGGAGGTAAGACATGGATGTCCGCCGGATTAGAAAATAGTCGTCATGTGCCAAGAATAAAAGTGCACCCTACGGATTACAATATCGTTTATGCAGCGGTACTCGGTAATATTTATAAGGCCACGAAAGAAAGGGGAATCTACAAAAGTACCGATGGGGGGAAAAATTGGAAACAGATTTTATTCGTAAACGACCAGGCAGGTGCCGTTGATTTGACCTTAGATCCGAACAATCCAAGAATTTTGTATGCCTCTACATGGCGCGCACAAAGAACCCCGTACAGTTTAAGTAGTGGCGGAGCAGGTTCGGCACTTTGGAAAAGTACGGATAGTGGGGAAACATGGACAGAAATATCAAAGAATGAAGGTTTTCCAAAAGATACCTTGGGAATTATGGGGATTACGGTGTCACCCAAGAATTCGGAACGTGTTTGGGCCATTGTTGAGAATAAAGAAAAAGGCGGTCTGTACCGCTCTGACGATGGGGGTAAAAAATGGATACAGGTCAACAGTGAAAGAAAATTACGCCAAAGGGCATGGTATTATACAAGAGTCTATGCTGATACCGAAGATGAAGATGTGGTTTATGTGTTGAACGTTAGATATCACAAATCTACCGATGGTGGAAAAACCTTCAATACCTTTAATGCGCCTCACGGGGATCATCATGACTTATGGATTGCGCCTGAAAATTCCCAACGCATGATTATCGGGGACGATGGCGGCGCACAGATATCCTACGACGGAGGCGAAACTTGGAGTACCTATTATAACCAACCTACCGCCCAATTTTACAGGGTAACTACGGATAATGCCTTCCCGTACCGTATTTACGTGGCACAACAGGATAATTCTACCTTGCGTATCAACCATCGCAGTGATGGGGGTAGCATAGACGAGTCAGACTGGGAATCAACGGCCGGAGGAGAATCGGCGCATATTGCCGTGGACCCCACTAATAACGATATTGTATATGGAGGTAGTTATGACGGTTTCCTTACCCGGGTAAACCACGACAAAGGAACGGTGAGGGGCATTAATGTTTGGCCAGATAACCCTATGGGAGCAGGAGCGGAAGCTATGAAATACCGTTTTCAGTGGAACTTTCCCATTATTTTCAGCAGACATGATCCAAAGAAACTATACACCTTTTCGCAACACGTACATCTGTCAGAAAATGAAGGACAGAGTTGGAAGGTGCTAAGTGGCGATCTTACAAGAAACGACCCTACCAAGTTGGGTTCAAGTGGAGGTCCAATAACTCAGGATAATACCAGTGTGGAGTACTACTGTACCATTTTCGCTGCTAACGAAAGTCCTCTGAAAGAAGGTTTGCTTTGGGTAGGTAGTGATGATGGATTGGTGCACGTTTCCAAAGATGGAGGAGCTTCTTGGGATAATGTTACTCCAACCGGGATGCCCGAGTGGAATATGATCAATAGTATTGAACCATCCGCATTTGATGAAGGCACTTGCTACATTGCCGCTACACGCTATAAACTGGGTGATTTTCAACCGTATTTATACAAGACAACGGATTACGGGAAGACCTGGACAAAAATTACAAACGGTATCGATAAAGAGCATTTTACTAGAGTGGTTCGCGAAGACCCCAAAAGAAAAGGATTGTTGTATGCAGGAACGGAAACAGGCATGTATATTTCTTTTGATGATGGTGCAAATTGGAGCTCTTTTCAGTTGAATCTACCTATTGTGCCCATAACGGATCTAACAATTAAGGATAACAACTTGATTGTTGCCACGCAAGGACGAAGTGTTTGGATGATAGACGACCTTACCGTTCTTCATCAGCTAGATACTAACAAGAAATCCGCTTCTTCAATTTTATACAAACCAAAGGACGCTTACAGGACCAAGGGAAGAGCAGCTAAAACCACGTCTAAAACCGCGGGACAAAACCATCCTAACGGAGTGATAACCCACTTCTATCTAAAGAATCTATCGGAAAAGGACAGTATTAACTTAACCTTCACCTCAATGGCGGGTGATACCTTGGCGAATTACAGTAATACTGCCAAAGAGAAAAACAAAAAGTTGGAGGTAAAAAAAGGTGGAAATACTTTCGTTTGGGATACCCGTGGAAAGGGAGCTGAAAAATTAGATGGCATGATTTTATGGTGGGCAAGTCTTGATGGTGCCAAAGCCGTTCCGGGAAGCTACAAAGTACACTTAAATGTCAATGGCGATAAAAGTACGGAGACTTTTAAAATTGTACCGGATCCCAGAGCAGAAGCTTCGGTGCAGGAAATGCAAGAACAATTCAACTTCATCACCGATATCAATACAACAATTGATAAAGCGCATCAATCTATAAAGAAAATCAGGAAAATCAATACCCAGCTAGATGCCTTTTCTTCCCAGTACAAGGATAATGAAGCCACAAAGGAATTAGTAACGAAGGCTAAGGCGATGAAAGAACGTTTGGAAGAAGTGGAGAAGGCCTTATATCAAACGAAAAACAGAAGTAATCAAGATCCCTTGAATTTTCCCATTAAGCTAACAAATAAATTAGGGCATCTAAATAGTCTGGTGGCCATTGATGATTTTCCACCTACGGAGCAGGACATTGCTGTAAAGAATGAACTTACGGGAAAAATAAATAAGCAGTTAGACACTTTTGATGCGGTTATCTCAAAAGAGCTTCAAGAATTCAATAGTGCTTTTAATAATTTAAAGCTGAATTATTTATTTGTTGAATAGCCAGCTATTGAATTAAGTGTTTCGTGATGTTTCTGTCATTCAGAGCGGAGTCGAGAAGCGCATGAACACCAAATTTAATTATATAAAAACATAATGAGAAAACAATTTTTATCCCTAGTACTCGTCCTGGTAACAGTCATTACTTTCGGACAAACGGTCAACGACTATTTTCAGCCTGTCAAATATCGGAATATTGGCCCTTATCGAGGTGGGCGTTCCGTAACGGCAAGTGGTGTTGTTGGCGACCCTATGACTTATTACATGGGAACAACCGGAGGTGGCCTTTGGAAAACAGAAACAGCGGGACAAAAATGGGAAAATATCTCCGATGGTTATTTTAAAACCGGTTCCGTTGGGGCAGTAGCCGTATCAAAATCAAATCCGAATGTCGTGTATGTGGGTATGGGAGAACATGCACCAAGAGGCGTAATGACTTCTTATGGCGACGGTGTTTATAAGTCTACTGACGCTGGGAAAACGTGGAAGCATTTAGGCCTGGAAAAAACGCAGCATATTTCTCGGGTTATAATTCATCCTACCAATCCGGACGTTGTTTATGTTGCTGCACAAGGTGCACTGCACGAAGGTAACGCGGAAAGAGGAATCTATAAATCAGTAGATGGTGGTATTACTTGGGAAAAAACCTTGTTCGTCAATAATTTGACTGGCGCTGCGGAACTTTCCATGGACGCCAATTATCCAGAGATTATGTATGCCGCTATGTGGGAACACCAACGGAAACCTAATATGGTCATTAGTGGGGGCAAAGGAAGTGGGTTGTACAAATCTACGGACGCAGGCGAAACTTGGTCAAAAATTCACAAAGGCTTGCCTGAGGAAAAAGGAAAAATTGCGATAACGGTTAGTCCAGCAAATTCCAATAAGGTATATGCCTTGATAGAAAGCGATTCCAATGCGGATAAAGGTGGGTTGTTCGTTTCAAATGATGCAGGAGAAAGTTGGTCTATGGTCAGCGGAGATAACCGCTTGGTACAACGCGCTTGGTATTATATTGAGGTATTTGCCGACCCCAACGACGCAGATACGGTCTATGTGTTAAGCGCACCTGCTTTGCGTTCTACGGATGGTGGTAAAACCTGGGAACGACTTTCGGGCACGCACGGGGATTACCATGATTTATGGATAAATCCGGATAATTCTAAAAATATGGTCATAGCTAACGATGGTGGTGCCGCTATTTCCTTTGATTTTGGGGCTAGTTGGTCTACCCAACTCAATATGCCTACCGGTCAGTTTTACCGCATTAATGCAGATAATCTATTTCCGTACAACGTGTATGCCGGGCAGCAGGATTATTCTTCTGCAATGATCGCCAATATGGCGAATGGCAGTAGTGGTATCTCCATGGCGGAATTTAGCCCTTCGGCCGGTGGAGAAAGTGCCTTTTTAGCTTTTGACCCAGATAATCCAAGATACGTTATGGGCGGAAGTTATTTGGGTACAATAGAGATTTTGGATACAAAATCCAAGGGGTTTACACAGATAATGGCGGCTCCTATTCAATATTTGGGTAGGCAAGCCAGAAATATGAAATACCTCTACAATTGGAATGCGCCCATTATCCGCTCGCAACATGAGCCAAATGTCTTTTACCATGGAGCACAGTTGGTATTGAAAACTACGGACATGGGAGTTTCATGGAAAGAGATGTCACCAGACTTAACAAGGGATATCGATGAAAAACAAGGAAATGGTGGTGGCCCTTATACGAACGAAGCCGTAGGAGCCGAAAACTACGGAACCTTAGCCTACCTCATTGAATCTCCGCACGAAAAAGGGGTGTTTTATTCGGGCAGTGACGATGGCTTTGTACAGATAACTAAAGATAACATGCAAACTTGGCAAAACATTACGCCAAAGGTTTTGAAGGAGTGTTTAATTAATGCTATCGAGGTGTCACCACATGAGCCTGCTACTGCGTACATTGCTACTACAAGATATAAATTCAACGACTATACTCCAGCTATATATAAGACGGCGGATTACGGGAAAACGTGGACTAATATCAGTGCGGGCATACCCTACGGTGCCTTTACGAGAGTAGTACGAGAAGACCCTAATAGGAAAGGACTTTTATATGCAGGTACCGAAAAGGGAATATACATTTCTTATAATGATGGTAAAAATTGGGAATCCTTGCAGTTAAACCTACCCGTGACCCCCATAACCGATTTAAAGGTACATCAAGGAGATTTGATTGTAGCCACTTCGGGTCGTGCATTTTGGATTTTAGATGATTTAGAACTACTTCCACAATATGAATCTCCCAAAAAACAGCTCCATGTATACAAGCCAGCGCCTGCTTATAACGGTTCATGGCGAAGTCAATTAAACGGTAATGCCAAAACTTTCAAGGGGACACATCCTTTCAATGGGGTTAATCCCGCAAACGGACTCGTCATATACTATGAGCTTCCAGAATTGAAAGACTCGACCGTCTTGACGATGGAAATTAAAAACGGCAAAGGAAACTTGGTCAGAAGCTTAAGCTCTGAAAAGGACCCTGATTACAAACCGCATAATGGTGGCGGACCCTCACCAGAACCTTTGTTGTCTAAAAATGAAGGTCTTAACCGTTTTGTATGGAATATGAGCCATAATACCATGCCGGGGATTCCTGGCGCATATATTGAAGCAGGGTTTAACGGTCATAAGGCTATCCCAGGAATATACGATATTCAATTAAAGGTGGAGGACAAGCTAGTTAAGACTCAGGGAGAAATTAAGGCCGTTCCTACCTTTGAGACGAAACCGGGACAATATGAAGCGTTCGATGATATAATGACGGAAATGGAGACTAAGGTTACAGAAATGCATCACATGGTCAATACATTGTACCGTCTTCAGGGTGATCTTAAGGAACATTTAAAAGATGTTGAAAATGCCGAACTTAAAAAAGAGGTTGATGCCGTATTGGAAAAAATGGAAGCATGGGACAATGACATGATTCAGCGTAAGTCTCAGGCGTATGACGATGTGGAAAATTTTCCCAATAAATTTACGGCAGAGTATCTGTTTTTAATTAATCAAACCAGTAGTAGTATCCCAAGGGTTAACAAGGCTAATTTGAATCGGAAACAGGAATTGGACGAGCAATGGACCATTTTAAAATCTAGGGGTAAAGCCATTTTGGAAAAAGACCTGCCTACAGTGAACAAGAAATTATGGGAGAATGGTATTGGAGCGCTAAAACTTTAAAGCCAATTGATGCGTCTTTCACTAACTTTGAGTGATGAAATCTTTGTTGATGTTTGTTGTATAGACTGGAAGTTAGAACCCTATTGTTATGAGTGAGTATTACAACTATATAAAAGCCCTGCACCTTATTTTTGTGATTACCTGGTTTGCAGGACTCTTTTATATGCCCAGACTCTTCATTTATCATATTGAGGCCAACCAAAAGGCATCCCCAGAGAAAGAAATTCTTTCCAAACAGTTGAAACTGATGGCCAAGAGGCTTTGGTACATTATCACTTGGCCATCCGCAATTCTAGCAACGGTATTTGCCATATGGTTATTGGTTTTAGCACCATACTGGCTACAACAACCCTGGATGCACATTAAACTTGGTTTTGTGCTGTTACTCATTATTTATCACCTTAGAAATCATTTTATTTTCAAAAAGTTTCAAAAGGATGAAATTAACTATACCTCTAATTATATGCGTATTTGGAATGAGGGTGCTACGCTGATTCTTTTCTCGGTCGTTTTTCTCGTGATTCTGAAAAGTTCTTTTAATTGGATTTTTGGAGTTGCCGGAATCCTAGTGCTCGGGGTAATATTGATGCTAGGGATAAAACTTTACAAGCGTATTCGTCATAAAAGCCAAGAGGACTAAGGAAAACCGAAATCAAATTTCTTTCCCTTTTTAAGTTCGTATTCGTCACTTCTATTTAAGTTTCAATTATTTGGTTCGATATTTGCTAACTTTGAATGAAACGCCAGAGTCTTGCTTAAAAAATTATCCCTAAGATCCCGTATTTTCTTTGCCATGATTTTCTTGGTGCTATTGGCCTCGGTATTGATTTTGGCAACTACAATTTACCAGTTTCAAGAAATAAATAGGGATTACCATCAAGATAGGATGGAAAGGAAAGAGGAACAGATACGGCAAAGTATTGATTTGGCCATTCAAAAAACCACGTATCCTGTTACCACAGAAAATCTAGGACTTATTTTCAAAGACGAAATTTATGAGATTGCGGTTGTCCAGAATATGAACTTTAACCTTTACGATTTGGAAGGTCAACTAATTAAAAGTTCCAGGCCAAAGTTCGAGAACGATTCCTTATCTATTTGTTTGGACCCCATAATCCTAAACCACCTAGAGGCCAGTGCAGATAAAAGGTATGTGGAGGAACGGTCTGCTGCGGGTGATAAATATCAAGCTTCCTATACCTACATCGCCGACCGCCAGTTTAAGCCCATAGGGATTATAAACCTACCCTATTTTGAGGATAACTCGTTCAACGATAAAGAGCTCAGGGAATTTCTAATACGTTTGGGAGGAGTTTACCTAATTATGTTGCTTATTGCCATTGGCTTTGCATTCTTTATTTCTAAATATATTACAAGATCATTAGAAACCATTTCTGATATGATGGGTAGAACCAATCTTACCAAGAGGAATGAAAAAATTCATATTGAAAAACCCGGCGAAGAAATAGAAAAGCTGATTTCATCATATAATGCTATGATTGACGAACTAAGTCAGAGTGCGGCCAAATTGGCGAAGAGTGAGCGGGAACAAGCTTGGCGAGAAATGGCAAAACAAGTAGCGCATGAAATAAAAAATCCGTTAACCCCGATGCGTTTAAGTGTGCAAAGTTTTGAGCGAAAGTTCGATGCGAACGATCCAGAGATAGAGAAAAAGGTAAAGGAGTATTCTACGACACTCATACAGCAGATAGATACTATGAGCAGTATTGCCTCGGCCTTTTCCAATTTTGCTGAAATGCCGGCACAGCAGAATGAAACGCTTAACGTAGTCAAAATCGTAAAGCTGGCCCTGGATATCTTTAATGAGGATTACATACATTTTATAGCCGAAGAGGAGGAAATTATAGCGAAACTAGATCGCACGCAGCTCATAAGAGTGGTTACCAATTTGGTAAAAAACGCTATTCAGGCGGTACCTGAAGTAAAATCTCCACGCATTTTGGTTTCCGTAGCCTCGGATAAGGATATGGTAAAAATTTCTGTGGCGGACAATGGTATAGGAATAGAGCCCGAATTCACCGATAAGATTTTTGAACCAAAATTTACCACTAAGACCAGTGGAATGGGCCTAGGTCTCGGGATGGTTAAAAATATCGTAGAAACCTATAAGGGCAGTATTAATTTTACATCGCAACCGGGTAAAGGAACTGTTTTTTGCGTAAAATTCCCACAAGAGAAAAATCACCCTTTTATCATAAAAAAATAAATTTTCAGCTTATGTCCTACAATACTATTTTGATTGCAAAAAAGGCGGCTATCGCCACAGTGACGATAAATCGCCCTAACAAACTCAATGCCCTGAACAAAGAAACTATAAAAGAATTGCATGACGGAATCAAGGATTTAGAGGAGGATAGTGGAATAAAGGCAATCATTATTACGGGAAGCGGAGAAAAAGCCTTTGTAGCGGGAGCGGATATATCCGAATTTGTCGATTTTTCGGTTAAAGAGGGGAAAAAGCTAGCTGCCAAAGGGCAAGAAATTTTGTTCGACTTTATCGAGAACCTATCCACGCCGGTTATTGCCGCTGTAAATGGTTTTGCCCTTGGAGGAGGTTTGGAGTTGGCAATGGCTTGTCATTTTAGAATTGCCAGTGATAATGCTAAAATGGGACTTCCTGAAGTTTCTTTAGGAGTTATTCCTGGTTACGGCGGTACGCAAAGATTACCACAGTTAATAGGCAAGGGCCGGGCCATGGAATTGATTATGACAGCGGGAATGATTTCTGCAGAGGAAGCTAAGTCGTACGGTTTGGTGAATCACATCACCACGCAAGAGGAACTACTTCCCTTATGTAATAAAATCGCCCATAAAATATGTAGTAACTCAAGTGTTGCCATATCGTATGCAATAAAAGCTATAAATGCTGGTTTTAAGAATACTGTTAACGGTTACGAGCAGGAAATTAAAGCATTTGGCGCTTGTTTTGGAACGGACGACTTTACCGAAGGTACAACGGCTTTTCTAGAAAAACGTAAGGCAGAATTTCCGGGTTCGTAACGCTAAGCGTGCCTAACATGTTCAAAAAAAGTATTTCCTATATCCTTGTTTTAATAGCTGTTTGGGGCATTAAAGCTCAAGAAACCAATATAGCTTATGATATTGGTGAGAAGTATAACGACAAACATAAATACTCTAATTTACTATCCATTGCGGATGATGGTAATGGCGGCACTGTTGTGGTGCGGTCATACTTTTCGGGAATAGTCTTAAAGCCCAAGGGATATCTAATAGAGCATTATGATGAGAACCTTGAGTTGTTGTCCGAGTACAACTATAAGCTCAAGAAATCTAATTTTGTTGAAGCCTATGTTAAGAACGGTCAGGTTTACCTCCTGTTTTTAGAGTATAACTACAGTTCGTTATCTTATGAATACATAGTGCACAGAAGTCCGTTTACAGAATTTGCATTTACCAAAGAAGTATTGCTTTCCATTCCATCTGAAATCGTACAACAACCTTTGGATAGAAATTATTACAACCGTAATTTTAGCAAAGGCTTTACAACTTCGGTCCTTTTTAATGACGATAAAACCGCTTTCGCCATAACTTCTCATTTTAAAAGGCGTAAAGAGCACAAACATTTTATTTATGTGTTCGATTCCAGTTTACGCAAATTGATGGAGCACGATTTTTCCGAGGAAGTAGAGGAGAAGAACTACGCCTTTGAGAATGTTGTGTTCTCGGAAGATTTCAGTAACGTTTACTTGGTAGGTAAGGCTTATTTTAAAAAGAAACGTTTTAATGCCACGGAGCGCAAATTTCAATACGAATTGGTTCGCATATCTAAAAATGACCGTGATACACAATCCTTTTACACCCCGGGAAAGTTTCCTGAGGCCCTAAAGCCCATTTTTAAGGACAAAGAATTACTATGTATAGGCTTCTATGCAGACCGAAAGGATAATCGCTACAATGGCATTGCATACTTTAAATTGAATCCACAGTCCCTTAGCATTGAATCTCAAAAGTTCAATGCATTTTCGCAGCAATTTATGTTAGATAAATTTGGCAGGGAAGAGGATCAAAACATTAAGAACCTTGTTTTTAAAAGTATGGATGTTTCGGACAACGGGGAAATACTTTTCAATGCCGAAGAATATTTTACCAGTAATAGCGTGCAGGCAAATACAAGTGGGGGTCGTGTTATGGTCACAAGATACCATCACAATGATATTGTCAGTGCTAAGTTAAACGCAACGGGAGATATGCTATGGGCGCGAAATATTAATAAGACCGAAGTTACCCAAGGAGATGGGGCCTATGCTTCTTATAGTGCCTATACGAAGGATAACGACACTTACTTTTTTATAAGTACGTCTGCAGAAAATCCGCAACAACTTAGTGCGGAACGTATTATGTTTAAACAGGGCTTAAGTAGAAATAGGAACATTTTTCTTATTAAGTTGGATGCACAAGGTCATATGAGCTATGACAAGGTCATCGATGATACGGATGTCCGCCTTCCATTAATGGTTTCGATGCCCCTGATTGATAGTGGTGCGGATGAGCTTCTTTTTTATGCGAAAAGAGGAAGTAAAAAACAATTGGTACGGGTAGCCGTTAAATAAAATCAAGTATTGGGTAAATTCCATATTTTTGGAATAAATCCAATTTATGACTTTTAATGAAACGATAAAAGGGAGAGGTGCCCAACAGAACACTCCGAACAAGTTTTTAGAGCATATTTACGAAACCCGAGCTGATTTTTTGGAGTATTGCCGCTTAGCGGGTGAGGAAGCGGATAACAATAGAACACAGTATATACCAATTTTTCCCAAAACCATTGTCAATAAGGTTACCAGCCCCGATGTTGGTATGCAATATTCTATGAATACCTACCAAGGATGTGAGCATGGTTGTATTTATTGTTACGCCAGAAATACCCATGAATTTTGGGGCTATAGTCCAGGTCTCGATTTTGAGCGAAAAATTCTCATTAAAAAAGATGCGCCAAGACTTTTGGAAGCGAAATTGAAGCATAAGAATTGGAAAGCCTGTACCATTGTGCTATCCGGCAATACCGATTGCTATCAACCCGCAGAAAAAAAATATGAGATCACCCGGAAATGTCTAGAAGTATTCTTAAAGCATCGGCATCCCGTTGGTATTATTACTAAAAATGCCTTGGTCTTAAGGGATTTGGACCTGCTTAAAGAACTGAACAAAGATGGTTTGATCGGAGTAAATATTTCGGTGACATCCATGTCGGAGACTACCAGAAGAATTTTAGAACCCAGAACAACAACCATTAAAAAAAGATTGGAGGCCATACGTGTACTTTCCGAACATAATATTCCCGTTAATGCCATGCTTGCGCCTATAATTCCTGGAATCAATAGTCATGAGGTTCTGCAATTGGCAAAAGCTGTCTCTGAAAATGGCGCAAGGTCATTCGCTTTTACAGTGGTGCGTCTAAACGGGGCTATTGGAGGTATTTTTACGGATTGGATTAAAAAGACAATGCCAGATAAGGCTGAAAAGGTTCTCCATCAAATACAGGAATGTCATGGAGATAATCTCAACGATAGTAGATTTGGTATAAGGGCACGCGGAGAAGGTAAAATAGCAACTCAAATTCACGATATGGTTGGCCTTGCTAGGCGCAAGTATTTTAAAGAAAAGTCTTTTCCTAAATTAAACACGGAATTACACGAACAATATAAGAATGGTCAGATGAAATTGTTTTGAACTTTATTTCTGTATAGTTTTTCGTTTTTGATTAAGTAAGGGTTGTACGTTTCAATACGGTATTTAAAATAAATGTTAACAAGGACCTTTTTGTCTTAAAACTTTCAAAAGTTCTAATCTAAAAAGTGTTTGTCAACGTAGATGAGGGGAACACTATAAATACTGATTTAAGTCAACTATGAAAACTGAAATTTCTACTCTTCCCAATTCTAAGAAAAATGTATATATAACACGATGGAAATCAATAATTTAAGGAGCCAACCCATGGGGCATTTTTGTTATGGGCAGTACCTTTGTTCTAATGATAGGCGCGGTGTATCTCGCCTATATTTTACAAAATGACTTCACGCAGTTTAACTTAGATCGGTCCAATACTACTATTGGTTCTTTCTTCATGAATCTTGCTTTGGGACTGTTCGCTTTTAAGGCCTTGTTCTTTATGTTTGTTACTTACAAATATTTTAAATACAAAGCGATACCGTCCGTCTCTGATGAAAAGTTGCCGACCTGTACGGTTATAGTTCCCGCTTATAATGAAGGAAAACAGGTTTACGATACGTTAATGAGTTTGGCGAAGAGCGATTTCCCAAAAGAAAAATTACAATTGTTGTCCATAGACGATGGCAGCCAAGACGATACCTGGCACTGGATGAAAGAGGCAAAAAAAGTACTAGGCGATGCAGTTGCCATTTTTCAACAGCCGAAGAATATGGGAAAACGTCATGCGCTGTACAGAGGTTTCAACGAAGGAACAGGGGCTGTTTTTGTAACCGTTGATAGTGATTCAATCGTAAGACCAGATACACTTCGCAATCTAGTAACTCCGTTTGTTACCAATGAAAAATGTGGAGCAGTTGCCGGAAATATAAGGGTCTTGAATAATAAAAAGGCGCTATTGCCTAAGATGCTCGATGTTAGTTTTGTAATGAGTTTTGAGTTTGTCCGTTCTGCGGAGAGCACCTTGAATTCGGTGTTATGTACGCCTGGGGCGTTAGCTGCTTACAAAAGAACGGCTGTTTTTAATTGTTTGGAGGAGTGGATCAACCAGACCTTTATGGGACAACGTTCTGACATAGGTGAAGATAGAGCTATGACCAACATGATTCTTAAACAAGGTTTTCATGTACTCTTTCAAAGAAATGCCTATGCCTATACTAATGTACCCGAAAAATACCGTGGCTTGTACAAGATGTTCATTAGGTGGGGAAGAAGTAACGTTAGGGAGAACATACAAATGTCCAAATATGTATTCAAAAACTTTAGAGAAGGTTCAAAATTAGGGGCAAGATTATTATTCATCAGCCAGTCTTTGAAAATTATTATGAGCTATCCATTCTTGCTGTTCATGCTTTTCTTCATCGTAATGCATCCATTACTTTTTCTAAGTTCTACATTGGCAAGTATTTTAATTTTATCGACTTTTCCAGTGTTGTTCTACGCTAAAAGATATAACTTTTCAGAATCTGTTTGGGCATATTCCTATAGCATATTATACACTTTTGGGCTGTTTTGGATTACGCCGTACGCTATTGCAACGGCCAATAGAAGAGGATGGTTAACAAGGGGGTTGTCCGAGAAGAAATAGCACCTAGTTGCTACTATGCTTTGGGCGGAAGGGGATTCCATTCTGCGTAGAATTGGTCTAGAAATCCCAGCATATATTGGTGGCGTTGTTCGGCCATTTTCTTACCTGTTAATGTGTTCATTTTATCCTTTAGCAGCAATAGCTTTTCGTAAAAATGATTGATAGTTGGTGCGGTAGTTTTCTTATACTCCTCCTTGGTCATTTTCAGGTTGGGGGCAACGTTGGGATTATAGATTTCTCTATTTTTGAAACCGCCATAGTTAAAAGCGCGTGCAATTCCTATGGCACCTATGGCGTCTAAACGGTCGGCATCCTGAATAACGTCTAGTTCTTTTGAGTTAAAATGGCTTTGATGTTGTCCATTTGATTTCAAACTGACTTTAAAAGAAATATTTTCAATAATGTTTACAACATGTTTAACGATATCAGGAGCTACTTCCATTGATTTCAAAAATTCCGCGGCCATTCTAGGGCCAACGGTTTCATCTCCATCATAAAATTTTGCATCTGCTATATCATGTAGTAAGGCGCCCAAGCTCACAATGAGCATATTAACTTTTTCGTTCTTCGCTATAAGCAGGGCGTTCTTGTAAACCCGTTGTATGTGAAACCAATCATGACCTCCTTCTGCCCCCTGTAATGTTGTTTGGACATAAGTAATGGTTCTTTCTATCAGTTCTGAATCGGTCATTTAAATGAATTTATGCCTGAGTTTACGGCTGCCTCTGTTTGCTGGATAATTAGTTCGGCGTCACCAACATTTTCTATAGGCTCATGAACTTTGAAGGAAACGCTGGCCCCAAGACCCATTGGAAATTTTCCGTAGCGTACCAACTTCCAAGAATTATTAATACTTATGGGGACAATAAGTGCGGACGGAGCCTTTTTCAATAACATTTTTAGCCCCATGGGTTTAAAAGGTTTCGGATGTCCGTCCCTACTTCTAGTACCTTCAGGAAAAATAACGGCACTTCTGTTGTGTTTTTCTATGTAGCTCCCCAACTTTGCAATTTCCAATATGGCTCCTTTTCCGTCGTTTCTGTCGATTAATACTGAACCGCCATGAACTAAGTTAAAAGAAACACTGGGGATTCCTTTTCCTAGTTCTTTTTTACTGACGAATTTGGGATGATATTTACGCATGTACCAAATAATGGGCGGAATATCGTACATGCTTTGATGATTGGTAACGATAACCAGGGGTTTTTCAGTAGGAATCTCATGTGAATTGGAAAAGGTATAGGTGGTACCAAGAATGTTGGTGCTGCGCATCAGACACCAGTTTAGAATACTTACTGTTTTTTTAAGGCCGTTATATCCGAACAGTTTCAAACCTAACCATTGTATGGGATGAAAAAAGAGCAGGCAAGCTCCAAAGGCAATGAAGAAAATAGGGGTTAGTATGTAGGACAGTAATTTCTGCATGGTACAAAAATAAAAAACCGCTCTATATAGAGCGGTTTTTTATTTTTTTAAAATCAGACGGAACACTAAAGTGTTGATCCAAATATAAATTTTAACAGAACTCGTCGTAAGCTTGAACCAAGTTCTCTGCTATCATTTCGGCCGGTCTTCCTTCAATATGGTGACGCTCTATCATATGAACTAATTCGCCATCCTTGAACAAGGCCATAGATGGAGATGAAGGGGGGAAGGGAACCATAAGATTTCTAGCGGCGTTTACGGCATCGGTATCAACACCTGCAAATACAGTTACTGCATAATCTGGAGTCTTGGTGTTCTGCAGACTCATTTTAGCGGCAGGTCTGGCATTGGCAGCAGCACAACCGCAAACGGAATTAACAACTACCAATGTTGTCCCTTCTTTTTTTATAGCACTTTCGACAGCTTCTGCCGTATATAATTCTTCAAACCCGGCTGATGCCAAGTCGTCTCTCATAGGTTTTACTAATTCTGCGGGGTACATAGACTATTTTTTAAATTAAATCAATAAACAAAGATAACCAATTTGTCGTATTTCTTTAGTAGACCTTAACTTTTACTTGGCTCCTTATTTATGGGTTAATATTTTATCTTTGGCAAATATCAAAAACAGGACATGATAAAGTGGATTGCAGCTTTTATTGGTTTTTTTATTAGAGGATTATCAGGTGCTGTTCTAGGGTTTTTCGCAGGTAGTGTTTTGGACAGTCTCTTCGGTTCAAACAGCGGTAGGGCAAAAACGGTTTTTGATGATTTTACGAGACAAAGTGTGTCGCCAGCTGATTTTGAACTGAACTTACTTTCGCTTTGCTCTATCGTAATTAAGGCCGATGGTCAGGTGAGCCAGAGGGAAATGGACTATGTACGCCAGTATTTCGTGGGTACGTACGGTAAGGAGAAGGCAAATGCCATTTTTAGAAGTTTTAATGATATCAATAAGAAAAGGGAGATATCGGCACAACGTATTTGTGCGTTTTTAAATCAAAGAACGCGTTATGAAGTACGTTTACAGCTACTTCATTTCTTGTTCGGTATTGCCCAGGCAGATGGAAATGTAAGCAACTCTGAAGCTAATAAAATAAGAGAAATCGCTGGGTATTTACGAGTTTCTCTAAATGATTTTGAGAGTATTATGGCCATGTTCATAAAGTCGGCCAACAATTCTTATAAAATATTGGAGATTGATAAATCTGCATCTAACGATGAGGTGAAAAAAGCATATCGAAAGATGGCCAAAAAGTATCATCCCGATAGGGTGAATACCCAAGATGAGGCCATTAAAAAGGGTGCGGAAGAGAAGTTCAAACAAGTTCAAATGGCTTATGAAACCATACAAAAGGAACGAGGTATAGGATAGCCGGCCGGAGCTTAAATATGCGTAATTAGTAAACTACCTCGGGGCAAGCCTCGGAGCATTTAATCTCGATTATCGAGTAAATAACTATCATATCCGTTAATTAATTCAAATATGTAAGCCATGCGAGATTTTTGGTTCTATATTAAATTAGGTTTATATCATGTGCTAGACTTTAGCGCGTACGATCACATTCTATTTCTATCTGCCTTGGCCATACCGTTTACCTTCAAGCATTGGAATAAAGTTCTGTTATTGGCTACTGTCTTTACCGTTGCGCACTGCTTTTCTTTGATGCTATCTGTCTATGAAGTTGTTGTAATGGATGTGTCGTTGATAGAGTTTCTAATCCCGGTCACCATTTTTTTAACGGCAGTTTTTAATGTCATCTATATAAAAACAGTACAAAACCATAGGAATATAGCACTACATGTGGTCGCAACCACATTTTTTGGACTTATCCACGGTTTTGGTTTCTCAAACTACTTTAAGATGTTGATTTCCGGTGCCGAGGAAAAGTTGGTGCCACTTTTTGGGTTTGCGACAGGGATAGAGATTTCTCAAGTTATTATTGTTCTCTTAATGTTGGCTTTGGCTTTTGTTGTGCAGTCTGTCCTAAACGTTAAATATCATTTATTTGTGTGGATAGCAAGTATTATTGTACTCTTAATTACTATCCCGCTTCTTTACCAAACATTTCCTTGGTAGGGTGTTTTGTTAAAATTAACCATAAGAGGTTGTAGGGGAATGGTAAAGCCGGTATCTTAGTTTTTGAAGGGTAGTATCAGAAAAGTCGATGAAGAAATCCAAACAGAAGAAATACGATAAAGCCTATTTGAGAATGGCACAGGAGTGGGGAAAACTCTCCTATTGTGAACGTAAACAGGTAGGAGCGATTATTGTAAAGGATCGGATGATTATTTCAGATGGGTATAACGGTACTCCAACAGGTTTTGAGAACTATTGCGAGGATGAAGACGGTTATACCAAATGGTATGTCCTGCACGCTGAAGCTAATGCAATTCTAAAAGTAGCGGCCTCAACACAATCCTGCCAAGACGCGACACTGTATATTACGCTGTCTCCTTGTAGAGAGTGTAGTAAACTCATTCATCAATCTGGCATAAAACGTGTAGTCTATCAGGTTGGTTATAAAGATGATTCGGGCTTACGATTTTTAGAAAAGGCAGGGGTGGATTTGGTGCATATGCCAGAAATAAGTGAGTAGTAGATAAAGAAGGTTTAGAATGAAAAAATATAGTTACTTCATACCAACACTGATTGCGGCTGCACTGGCGCTGGGCATATTCGTAGGAGGAAAACTCCATTTCAATGATACTCCAGAACGTCTCTTTACTACCAATTCCAAAAAGGATAAACTAAACAGGCTTATAGACTACATAGACTATGAGTATGTAGACGACGTTAACACGGATAGCATAGTGGATGTAACGGTGAATAGTATTTTGGAAAAACTTGACCCACATTCCGTTTATATTCCAGAAAAAGATATGACGCGCGTTTCAGAGAATATGAAAGGCGATTTCGTAGGTATAGGGGTAAACTTTTATCCTTACCGAGATACTATAGCGGTGATCAGAGCCATAAAAAATGGGCCTAGTTTTGTAAAGGGCATAAAACCTGGGGACCGTATCCTTATGGCAGATAAGGATACATTGTTTGGTAAGGGAATGCCTAGCGATGTTATTGTAGATAAATTAAAAGGGAAGGAGGGTTCTCCTGTTAAACTAACGGTTTACCGAAAGTCAGAGGATAAGGTATTTACGATCAACGTTATTAGGGGCGTAGTACCAATTAAAAGTGTAGAGGCGCAGTATATGTTAAAAGACGACATGGGCTACATTAAGGTGAACCGGTTTGCGGAATCTACGTTCAAAGAATTTAAATCGGCTTTAAAGAAACTTCAGAAGAAAGGGGCAAAAAAGCTGGTATTGGATTTACGCGATAACCCTGGGGGATACCTAGGTATAGCGGAGGAGATGGCAGATGAATTTCTCAAGGAAGGAAAATTGATACTTTTTACCAAGAATAAAAAAGGAAAAGTGGATAAGACTTATGCTACCGATAAGGGTAGTTTTGAAGATAAACCCATTTATGTATTAATTAACGAACGTTCTGCTTCTGCAAGCGAAATTATAGCGGGAGCACTCCAGGACAATGATATCGGCACTATAGTTGGGCGCCGTTCTTTTGGAAAAGGATTGGTGCAAAGGGAGATGGCTCTAGGAGATGGTTCGGCAGTACGGTTAACCGTATCCAGATACTACACCCCTACGGGAAGAAGCATCCAAAAGACCTATGCAAAAGGAAACAAGGACTACTATAAACGCTTTACGGAAAGATATCATAGTGGAGAAATGATATCGGTAGACAGTATAAAGGTGGCCGACTCCCTAAAATTTACTACACCCAAAGGAAAGATAGTTTATGGTGGTGGGGGTATAGTTCCAGATGTTTTTGTTCCGATAGGATCTAACGAAGAAGAGGCGGTAGAGAGTATGGATAGTCTAGGGTTTCTTTCCTTTTTTGTTTTTGAGCATTTGGATGAAGACAGAAATAGGTACAATCAATACACCGAAGAGGAATTTGTAAGTGATTTTAGGGTCGATGATATCCTTTTTGAAAGATTTGTAGATTACTCCGTGAACCGAAACCTTAAAATGAATTTTTATGATTTTGAAGATAGCATAAAACTGTATCTCAAGGCAGCTTTAGCGGAGCAACTGTTCAATAAAGATATTCACGCTAAAATAAAAAGTAGTGAGGACGCAATGCTTCAGAAAGTGATACAATTGGATAGCCCACCCGTAAAACAGGAAGAAGCGGAAGCTATTGAGAGTAGAAATTAGAAAAGGAATTTTGTTTATTATTTGTAGGTAAATATATATTTTATTATCAGAATAAAGTTACATTCACTGAAAATAATTAAACAGATATGAGTAAAATCAAAAACTCCTTATTTTTAATTCTTGCAATAAGCCTCATTACTTGTGAAAAGCACAATACAGATTCAGAAATTATTGAGGATGTTATTTTCGAAGAATTGGAATCCCAGGACATAATTTCTCCAACTAGTATTAGTCCTTTTGCGGAACTATCAGAAGATTTGAAAAATACTTTCAAGGAAAACTCAGCAAGATTGGAATCGGTATATTCAACATCTAAAAAGAAAATTCCGTTTGGAGGAATTTTGACAGAAAAGGTAAATGTAGGAAGACATGACGATGGCAGTATTTCATATACTTTGGGACTTAAAAATTTAAATCAAGAAGAACTGTATTTTGACAATATGCTTGTTCAATTGGATTCAGATGGAAATAAGACCGTGAATATCATACGATATGAACCAGAAAAGAACTGGTTGAAATTCAAAAACGACAAAGATAGGTATACACATTATTCGGGTAGAATTAGTGTTTATGATGAATTCGGAAAATTTAATTATAGGATTTCTCTAGAAAATGGTACAATCAATAAGATTAAATATGATACTAGAACCGGTGAATGTTTTTTTAAGGTTACCTATGTCGTAGGTTGTGCCTATACTTGCTTTATTTCTGAAATAATTATTGAAACTCAATGTGTAGGAAAGGCTCCTGGGGGCAGTGGTTCTGTTGGCGATACAGGAGGTGTTGGAGGTGTTGGTGGAGACAATACAGGTGGAGCTAGTGGTCCAGGGAGTAGTTTTGGTGGTTCCGGCAGCGGCGGTATTGGTACAAGTCCTTTCGATGCCTATATTGAGGCTTATGAAAATGATTTAATGGCCTTTGAAGAATTTAAACAGGATTATAGAAGCAAAATGTCTGATTCTGAATTAAACATATTTGATACATTAACATTTTCTCAACAAACAGGTTATTTGAAAAGTGCTTACGATGCTCAAACTAAGGCCAATGAATTATATTTAACTCCTTGCGAGCGTTATAATGGTAAAGGGGATGCTTTTAGGCATGCCTATTGGAATGCACTATCTTCTCTTAAGATAGGAGATTATTTAACAAAAAGATTAACGGATGCACATGAAAACAAGCCTTATAATTATGCCTACAGCTCTAAGGAAAGGCAAATGGACTTATTTAATAACAATAAAGGTAGAGAAATAGCCAAGCAAAACCATACAGATTTGGCCTCAGGAATTTTAGGGGCATTAAATAGAGGAGAACTTAGGTATTTGAGTAACCAAGCATCTAGTAATTGCAGAGCAACGTATAGTTCTAGTTTGATTAAAACAAATCAATAAAATGGTAAGACGATTTATAATAACTACTTTATTAATTACGTTATTATCTTGTGGTAAAAGGCAGAATAAATATGTTATAAGTGATTTTTCGCAGCCAATAAAGGATACATTAGTTCCAGATGACAATCCAATCATAGGATATAGTTTAGCTATTTGTAAAGTAGAAGGATACGTAAACGATACGATTTCAATAAAATTTTGGGGAATTGAAAGAAAATATTATAATGAATTTTCAGATGAATGGAATATGGATTATTATGGAGGACTAGATGTCGAATTTGAATTCAATCCTCTTAATGCTGCAGAAGGTGAAATCAAGGTTGAATATAATATTCAATAAAACGGTTACTTTTAGGGTTTATTTGTTATGATTCTCTTTAGATTTAATATCCAAAAAAAGAGAGTTGTAGAAATAGACAAAGGTTTGAATCATAATTTTACAGTGTTGGGAAAGATACTGATTTTTCGTATCAGAAATTAACTGAGGGAGTTTTGTGAATAACTAATTTTAAGGAAATGGATAAACTTTTAGGTTGAAGTATTTCCATTTAATTTTTTTTATCAACTTCTTTCTGCACTTTTTTACTCATTACATAAAGTAGCAGAAGTACTATGGCACACAATGAGGCCATGATTCCAATTATTGCCACTATGCTGTTGCCTTCCAATGGATTTGAAAAATTTACCAATGTCACGTTGTAAGCAATTAAAGCCAGGGCCAGGACAATCAGAACTACAAGAAGTGTTTTGTTCATAATTAAAAAATTACAAGTAAAAATACGTCCTTTTTTAGTGATTAAGAAGTTCGTTGATGTTTGTGGCAAACAATTTTACTGCAATAGCCATTAGTATAACCCCAAAGACTTTTCTAATAACGTTGACGCCGTTTTTTCCTAATATTTTTTCCAGCTTAACGGAAGATTTAAGAACCATATAGACGAAAATAATATTTACGATGATGGCAACGATTATATTTTCAACATGATATTCCGCTCTTAAAGAGAGTAACGAGGTTAATGTTCCGGCCCCTGCAATGAGTGGAAATGCTATAGGAACTATTGAGGCGCTTTCCGGCTCGTCATCCTTGTACAACTGTATTCCTAAAATCATTTCTATAGCTAGAAAAAAGATAATAAATGCACCTGCAACGGCAAAGGAATTTACATCGATACCGATAAGCTTAAGAATTTCTTCTCCCAAAAATAGGAAAGCCACCATGATACAGGCTGCCACGATAGAAGCCTTTTCAGATTGAATATGACCAACCTTATTACGGAGCCCAATGATTATAGGGATACTACCCAGTATATCTATGACGGCAAAAAGAACCATGCTTGCCGTTGCGATTTCTCTAAAGCTAAAACTAAAATCCATTCCCAATATTTTTGCAAATTTACGTCTATAAATGTGGTTTTGGATGTTTAATCTTTCAATTCCTCCTTTATTCAAAGTAGAGAAATAATGTATCTTGCTCCCAATATAACTGCACATGTTTCAATTAGGAAAGACTATAGTATCTGAGGAAATCATTGAGAACGATTTTGTGTGTAATCTAAATGCCTGCAAAGGAGCTTGCTGCATAGATGGCGATGCCGGCGCACCACTTGAAGATAATGAAACGGAAATCTTGGTTGATATCTATTCCAAAGTAAAACCTTTTCTAAGTGAGGAAGGAGTTTCCGTTATAGAAGAAAAGGGAGCTTTTGTAAAAGGAGACGATGGCGAATGGGAAACGCCATTGGTAAACAGAAATGCTTGCGCTTACGTTATTTTCGATGTAAATAAAATAGCCAAGTGTGGTATTGAAGAGGCCTATAACCAAGGTGAGACCAATTGGAAAAAGCCAGTCTCATGCCATCTCTATCCTGTCAGAATTAAAGAATACACCGAGCTAACAGCCGTAAACTACCATAAATGGCAAATTTGTGACCCCGCTTGTGCTTTAGGAGAGCAGCTAAAAGTGCCTATTTATAAATTTGTGAAAGAAGCTTTGATCCGAAAGTTCGGAGCCGATTGGTACAACGAATTAGAAGAAGTAGCTCAAGAGCACCTTAAATAGTGGGTATATGTAGTACTATCTTAGTTCCCGACGGGTTATTGGAATCATCGTAAACGTCAATTATCTCTACGTGGAAGGAATTTTGATAGTCTTTGGAAAAATTGGCCAATCTTTCTTTTGTAATATCGATACCAACAGATTTTCGTTTTAGGACCTTTCCTTGTTTTATTTTTTCCGCAGCATCTCTGCCCACACCATCGTCTATAATTGATATTTTTATAAAGCCCTCTTGAGCTTTCATGACTTCTAATACTATGTTTTTCTCCCCATCTTTTGAGGAGAGTCCGTGCCATAAAGCATTTTCTAAAAAGGGTTGTAATATAAGAGATGGTATCCTTATGGTGTGTACATCTAAGGTTTCTTCCACTTTTATCTTAAAATTTATCTCGTTCGAGAATCTTATATTTTCAATGTTCATATAAAGTTCTACCGTCTCTAACTCCTCTGCCAGAGGAATTTCCCGCTGCGAGGAGGCCTCCAGTATTTTACGAACCAATTTGGAGAACTTGTTCAAATAATGAACAGCGTTCTTTTTCTCATTATTGATGATGTACAATTTAATGGAGTTAAGCGAATTGAAAAGGAAATGAGGGTTCATTTGGCTTCGTAACATCGTCTGTTCCAAGGTGAGGAGCTTTTTTTCGTTGTTCAGTTGGTATTGTCTGTATAGAATGTATAGGATGCCAGCCAACAGAGCCAAGCCAATACCGCTAATAAGCAACATGGTTCGGTTCTTTCTTAACTTAAGCCGTACCGTCTCGTTCTCTTTGGCCAAAGTTTCTAGTTGACTAGCGCGCTTTTCAGATTCATACCTTAGAATCATGTCATTTACGTATCTTAAATTAAGGTTGTTCGTAATCTGTTCTTCATATTTCTTTGCTTCCTTATAGAAAGCCATCCCTTTTTTAAAGTCGTCCTTTTTTATCCAGAGCTCCGAGAGAAACTTATTGGATTCCGCAATTTCGGCAGGTAAATTATATTGTTGCGCTATTCTTAAGCCTTCGGTAAGATTATTTTCGGCTAAATCGTACTTATTTAATTGAATATAGGTCCAACCTAGGTTAATGAAGATAGATGAAATAATCTTTTGGTCGCCCAATGGTTTTGCTGCAACAAGAGCGCTATTCAACAACTTTAGTGCTTCTTGCATCTTCCCTAAATGTACATAAACATGGGCTATGCTATAATTGCAGATGATTTTACCCTTATCCGAGTCTATATCAATATTGTAGGCTAGTGATTTTTGGAAGTTATCCAGAGCTTTCTTAAGTTTCCCTTGAGCTTCATAGCATTCACCTATATTTTGATGGTTTATGGCCAGACCCAACTTATTCTCCAGCTCTTTTTCTAATCTCATTGATTGCTTGAACTTTTCGATTGCCAAGTCGTACTGCTCCAATATCTGATATATGTTTCCAATACTGTTCAAAGAGACGTTGATACTTCTTTTTAAGCCAACAGATGGGTTTTTAACGGTTTCGGCAAGTTCTAAAGCCTCCTGACTGTAGTCCAGGGCAGATTTAATGGCATCAGTTCTTCTGAAAACAACACTTATCATGTTTAGACTGTAGACCTGAAATTCGATATTCTCTGATTTTCTGGAAACCTCTAGTGCTTCTTGAAATAATATGAGTGCCTTAGAGAATTCCGAAATACTTCTATACGTACGCCCAATTTGATTCAGTGCATAAGCTTGCCCGTCCAAATAATTATTTTGCCTTGCTTTGGTGTTAAAATAGCGCATTAATAGGGTATCCTTCCTAAAGGGGCGCAGAACTTTATCCATCTCAGAGTAAGTTTCAGGTGTAACCCTTATCAAACTATCTACGCTGTTCTTAAAATTTTCGGGAATTTCCTGTCCGTAGTTTGAACTTGTGAAAAAGAGTACTATAAATAACTTAAAAAAATTGAAACGTAGCGATGTGCTATTATGACAGCGGTTTTGATTAATTGACTTACGAAATCCCATAAATCGTACTATAATAAATCAAGGAAGTCCGATTTCTTTTGTCTGGAAACTGGAATTTTATGATTGGATTTCAAGATCACATAACCATCGGTTTTTAAAAATTCCTTTATTTTGTTGAGGTTGATGATATAGGAATTATGAATTCTGAAAAATGAATCTTGAGGTAATAAGGTATTAACTTCTTTTAGTTTCTTGGTCAAAACTATTTTTTGACCATCGGCAAGAAAAATAGTGCTGTAATTACCATCAGATTCTGCATACAGTATTTCATCACTTTCTAAAAACAATAGCTTACCGTCCGTATTCAAGGTAATTTTTCTATTTATGAGATTGGAATTAAAATTAAGCAATATTTGCTCCAATTTTTCCGCAGTGAAATTTTTGGTGTTGAACTTTTTTATTTTGATAATCGTTTCCTTTAGATCATCGGTATCTATTGGTTTCAGAAGATAATCAATAGCTTCATTTTTTAAAGCCTTAATCGCATATTGATTATAGGCTGTAGTAATGACTACCGGAAAATTTTTGTTGGTAAGTTTCTGTATAAATTGAAATCCGTCCATAGTAGGCATCTCAATATCTAGAAAAAGACAATCGGGCGTATTCTTTTCCAAATAAGTTAAGGCCTCAAACGGATTAGTGAAAGATGCGGATACGTTTATTTCTTCACTAAAGTTGGTAAGCTCCCAAGTCAGGCTTTTCAAGGCTTTTATTTCATCATCTACAATTACGGCTTCTAACATATATACGAGAAAAATCAAAAATGAAAGTTAGTTAAAAATAAGATTTCACTAGTGAGAATGAGGTTTTTTTTGTATCAATGGAAGTTATTATAGTATAATTGGCACTAAAACTCAGGTACCTGGCCGAATGATTTAAAATTATTTATTAACAAGAAAAATATTACATAAATTGTTTTCTAATGGGACTAGAAAATTTTAGTTCCCCCGTTTACACAATAAAATATGCAGATTATACATAATGACCCTTAAGTATTAGGTGTTGGTCTATTTTAGCTTTTAAAGAAGATAATCCAACAATTTATTGTTTAACGTATAAACAATAAAACTAAAGAAGTCAAAGTAGTCATGAAAAGATGTATGTTAATGTTGGTGTTTTTTAAACTTACGTTATGTATTGCAGTTTTAATTGACAGTTCAAAAAACACAGACAGCGAATGTCCGGTAGGTCAAAAAGAGATTGTAGAAAATAAGTCTTTTGTAAACCACAAAGGGAAATAAATCAAGACCAATGCCGAACACGTTAATAAAAATCTTTAAAGTATTGTTTTTGGGACTTGTACCTATGCTTCTAATATCGAATAGACATAAGGATATTGAATTACCGTCCCAAAGTGTTGAAAGTTTTTCTTTTCACAGTAACAATCTTGTTAAAACTTTAGATACTTCTAGTGACGTTGAAATTAAGGCCAACACTTTTGATATGCCAGATGGTAAAAGTTCTTTAGAATTAGAACTTTTGATTCAGGAAGATGGGGAGCCCTATACTATATCGCTTTTCATTTCCGGTGTTTCCCAATCTGCTGGGAGGTTTCATAAGAAATATACCGTTGCCCCAATTGAAGGCTTCTTGAGTGATTTCAGCGGTATTTTTGGAGTTGTTAATATGGATTCTCTTGGAGAAAAACCATTTTTCTCAAAAACCGGAAATATCGAATTAGTAGCAATGGCCAATAACAGGCTCAAAGCTAATTTAAATATGCAATTTTCAAACGAAAAAGGAAAAACCATTACAATATATGGTGAGTTTAATACAATTAAAGATGTAAAGCCATAAAGAGGTACGGTTCAGAGAATATGTTTTCGGATGTATTTTCAACCGGTGTTTTGAGCGCCAAAAAAGTGACTGATACAGCTAGTCTGTCAAGTTGCAAGTCTAATATAGGTTTCGGGGGAACTACCTTAATTAGCACTTGGTGGGCATTTTCATTATATGAAGCACAGGAAGAGCCGTACAATTTGGCTTAAATTATTTTTAGCTTTTGAATAAACCAAGAGGTATAGTAATTATACTTTTTGGTTTATTTTTTCGTGTTCAATCTTCGAGTTTATTTTATATTTCATTGGAGTAGTCCCTGAAGGCAGCAAACATCACTTGTGAGCTTAGATTTCAACATGTTGTGTTAAAAACTTTGTGCTTCAAATGATAAAACAGACTTCGTAAATCGTTCGTATTTCCACATCTTTGTTAGTCCCTATTAGAAGGTGGTTTTCATCTTCTTTACAATTAATTTTAAAAAGTAATAACTATGTCCGCAGCCTTAGAACCTATCCTGGAACCAAATGACGACCGCTTTGTAATTTTCCCTATCAAACATCACGATTTGTGGGAATGGTATAAAAAATGTGAGGCCTGTTTTTGGACGGCTGAGGAAATAGACCTTACCGAAGACCTGAATGATTGGGAGAACAAAATGAGTGAGGACGAGCGCTATTTTGTAAAACATATCCTTGCGTTTTTTGCAGCTTCGGACGGAATCGTAAATGAAAACCTGGCCGAGAATTTTGTTAGTGAAGTACAATATGCAGAAGCTAAGTTTTTCTATGGTTTTCAAATAATGATGGAGAATATCCATTCAGAGACCTATTCACTTTTGATCGATACCTACGTGAAAGATGAAAAGGAGAAAAATGTTTTGTTCAAAGCATTAGAGAACTTTCCTGCCATAAAGAAAAAGGCGGAATGGGCCTTAAACTGGATTGAGTCCCCAAGCTTTGCAGAGCGCCTTATCGCCTTTGCCGCTGTGGAAGGAATTTTCTTTTCAGGAGCTTTTTGTTCTATCTTTTGGTTAAAGAAAAGAGGGCTTATGCCGGGCCTTACCTTCTCTAATGAGTTAATATCTAGAGATGAAGGTATGCACTGTGATTATGCGGTTCATCTTCATAATAAGCACTTGATGAATAAAGTCCCAAAGGATAGAATAAAGCAGATTTTAACCAACGCTCTGGATATAGAGCGTGAATTTATAACGGAGTCATTACCCGTTAGTCTTATAGGAATGAACTCCAAACTAATGACACAATACTTGGAGTTCGTTACCGATAGATTATTAGTAGAATTAGAGTGCGATAAGGTTTATAATGCAACGAATCCTTTCGATTTCATGGATATGATATCCCTGCAGGGGAAAACCAATTTCTTTGAAAAGCGTGTTTCTGAATACCAAAAAGCAGGAGTCCTCAACAACGAAAAAGATGAGGATGCCCAAAAAATTAGTTTCGACGCAGATTTCTAGAAATCGATCACTTTTGGAAACTTAGAGGTTTCAAAAGATATATAATACCATAAATAGAATTTTCCATGTATTGGCTTAAGATAACTTTTTAGTGCATGACATGGACAGAATGAATAACCCATAAAAACAACTGTAACAGAATGTATGTAGTAAAAAGAGACGGAAGAAAAGAGCTGATAATGTTTGATAAGATAACAGCTCGAGTTAGAAAATTATGTTACGGGCTCAATGGTCTTGTAGACCCATTGAAAGTAGCTATGAGAGTTATTGAAGGTCTGTATGATGGGGTTACTACTTCCGAGCTTGATAATTTAGCTGCGGAAATAGCAGCAACAATGACAACCACGCATCCGGACTATGCAAAATTAGCTGCGCGGATATCGGTCTCTAACCTACATAAGAATACCAAAAAGTCCTTCTCTGAAACAATGAAGGATTTATACGAATACATTAACCCAAGGACGGGTAAGAAAGCACCGTTATTATCAGACGAAGTGTTCAAGGTGATTTCTGAAAATTCCGAAAGATTGGATTCTACCATAATCTACAACAGAGATTTTGGTTACGATTATTTTGGTTTTAAAACATTAGAGCGTTCCTATTTGCTAAAAGTTAACGGACAAATAGCGGAGCGTCCACAACACATGTTAATGCGTGTTTCCGTAGGAATTCATTTAGAGGATTTAGATGCGGCTATAGAGACATACGAATTAATGTCCAAGAAGTATTTTACACATGCAACGCCAACCTTGTTTAACTCTGGTACACCTAAACCCCAAATGTCCTCTTGCTTTTTATTGGCAATGAAAGAAGACAGTATCGACGGGATTTATGATACCCTTAAACAGACAGCAAAAATTTCGCAATCCGCAGGAGGCATAGGACTATCTATTCATAATGTTAGAGCAAGAGGTTCCTATATTGGAGGAACTAACGGGACTTCTAATGGAATAGTGCCTATGTTGAAAGTGTTCAATGATACGGCGAGATACGTTGATCAGGGTGGTGGAAAGCGTAAGGGTAGTTTTGCAATTTATATGGAGCCATGGCACGCAGATATCTATGATTTTCTTGATTTAAAAAAGAACCATGGTAAAGAAGAGATGCGTGCACGTGATTTATTCTATGCCATGTGGATATCCGATTTATTTATGAAAAGAGTAGAGGGCAACGAGGATTGGACCTTAATGTGTCCTAACGAGTGTCCAGGGTTATTTACAAAGCACAGTGAGGAGTTCGAGGAGTTATATCTTAAGTATGAAGCAGAAGGAAAAGGCAGAAAGACCGTTAAGGCCAGAGATCTTTGGGAAAAGATATTGGAATCTCAAATAGAAACAGGTACGCCTTATATGTTGTACAAAGATGCTGCCAACCGTAAGAGCAATCAAAAGAATTTAGGAACCATCCGTTCATCAAATCTATGTACGGAAATTATGGAGTATACATCTCCAGATGAGATTGCTGTGTGTAATTTGGCTTCTATAGCCCTTCCAATGTTCGTTAAGAACGGTGCATTTGACCATAAGGAACTTTTCAAGGTAACCAAAAGAGTTACCAAAAACTTGAATAAAGTAATTGACAGGAATTATTATCCCGTAAAAGAGGCCGAGAATTCTAACATGCGCCATAGACCTATTGGATTGGGTGTACAAGGCCTTGCAGATGCCTTTATAATGCTACGCTTGCCATTTACTAGTGATGAGGCCAAGAACTTGAATCAGGAAATTTTTGAAACACTCTATTTTGCGGCGGTTACCGCCTCTATGGAATTGGCAAAGGAAGAAGGTCCATATTCTTCATATAAAGGTTCACCTATTGAGCAAGGAGACTTTCAACATAACCTATGGGGCATTAAGGACGAAGAATTATCAGGACGTTGGGATTGGGCAAAATTAAGAAAGCAGGTTCAAAAGAACGGCGTTAGGAACTCTTTGTTAGTGGCTCCTATGCCAACAGCATCTACTTCTCAAATACTTGGAAACAATGAGTGTTTTGAGCCTTACACTTCTAATATTTATACCAGAAGGGTTCTGTCAGGTGAGTTTATTGTAGTAAATAAGCATTTATTGGAGGATTTGGTGGGTCTAGGTCTTTGGAATGAAAATATGAAGCAGGAGCTGATGAGAGCAAACGGATCTATTCAGCATATTGAGACCATTCCACAAGAGATTAGGGAATTGTACAAGACAGTATGGGAATTAAGTATGAAAGATATAATCGATATGTCCCGTCATAGAGGTTATTTCATTGATCAAAGCCAGTCCCTTAACCTGTTTATGGAAAACGCTAACTATTCAAAGTTGACGTCAATGCATTTTTACGCATGGAAAAGCGGTCTAAAGACGGGAATGTATTACCTGCGAACCAAGGCTGCTGTTGATGCTATCAAATTTACTTTGGATAACACCAAGAAGAAAGAGGTTCCTGTGAGTATTGCAGCAGAGGCAGAGGTTCTTGCCGCCACGGGAGTAGATTCAGCTTCTACAGCGGAATTAAAAGTTAATACGGACATGCCACAGGGGCAAACTAAGGGACAAGTAGAGACAGATATTAAACCTATGACACCAGCGGAGATGAAAGAGATGATAGCACGGGCAAAAGAAGGGCAAGCAGACGATGATTGTCTCATGTGTGGATCCTAGGCCCTACAGTTTAAATTTAAAACTCTTTTAGTGATATATTGAATATCGTTTAACCAAAAAGACACCGTTATTAACGGTGTCTTTTTGATTTCATTCCAGAATATAATATCTACTTATTTTTTATATAAGGCTTTAAAACACTTGTGAATACAAGGGCCGCTGCATATATCATTAATATAATCACATAATTATCCATAGTGCTTTTTTTAGGGGATTTAATCTATATACGTAATAACAACGCAAAATGGACTATGGAAATTTTATTAAATCATTAAAAAAATTGTTAAAATTTAATAAATATGGTTTTTTTAGACCTGTGCTATGGGATAAAGATTTTTCTTGGCTAAGACCAGTTTTTCGTTTCATGTAAAAATGAAAGCTGATTTTAGAAATACAAAATAGCAGTACATAGACTGTAAGTAGGTATAAGTAGGGAAACATAATTATAAATTTGGGACTTATATAAAGTAACGGATAAATGCGCTATTACTTACCATTGCACATGGTAGTTCATCGAAATGTTGAATTTATTCGATGAGCGACATCAGAAAGAAAAAGTTATAAGCAAAAAAGCTAATAAGAAGATGCAGCAATTTGAATATACAAGAAAGCCGCAATACTCAATTGCGGCTTTCCTATCTCTAGAAGTATAATATTAGAGAAAGTTATCTACTTTTCTGTACGCATCTATAACGGCTTGCTCGCCTTCTTTATTTGGTCGTGAATTACCGTGCTCCATGCCTAATATGCCATTAAATCCTTTGCTATGTATAAACTTAAAGACATTTTTATAGTTTATTTCCCCGGTAGTAGGTTCCTTACGCCCTGGATTATCGCCAATTTGTATATAGGCTATTTCGTCCCAACAAGCTTCCATATTAGGGATTAAATTACCTTCCTGTATCTGTTGATGATATATATCAAAAAGAATCTTGCAAGAAGGAGAATCAACAGCTTTACAAATTTCGTAGGCTTGTGGAGATTTCGTGAGAAATAGTCCTGGATGATTTCTAAAATTTAAAGGTTCCAATACCATCGTAAGGTCATGAGGTTCAAGAATAGCCGATGCTAGCTTTAAGGTTTCAACAACGTTAGCTGTTTGGTATCCCATGTTCAGTTTTAAATCGACATGCCCAGGAACTACGGTCATCCATTTAGCATTAGCACGTTTGGCAACTTCAACGGACTCTTTTATGAAATTTAAAAATTCAGTTCTCTTTTCGCTATCTCCGGATGCCAAATTGGGTTCCTTCCAATAAATCTTATGCGCTACAAAAACGCCCATTTCAAGGTTACGTTTTTGCATGGTTTTAGCCATTTCATTTTGAACACTGATTTCTCGTGTTCTCATATTGTTATCTTCAAAAGCGGTAAAACCCTGATCAGCAATAAAGTTAAGTTGATCAATAGGATCCTTACCCGCATGATGTTCAAACATGCCTATATGAGGCGCATACTTAAGGTTAAACACAGGTGCTGTAACGTCACTTTTGCCAGATGCAAATGAAAAATTGGTACCTAACACCATTGCACCACCGGTCAAAATTGAATTCTGAATAAAACCTCTTCGTCTCATATTATAAAGACCAAGCCTTTCCTCCGGTTAGTTCTTGGGTATCGGCACACCCGATATATTCCCCAGGAACTGGAAGATAGGCCAATACTTCTTCACCCACATATTCTGATGTTTTATAGCCCCAAATGGTCATACCTCGCAAATTATCGGCAAAGGCAAAACGCGAGACCGTATCATCCAGCTGGGCTTCTTCACCTGCGGCGACAGCTTTATTATACGTGTTTATCATCTTCATGTTCGTTACCTTATCTTCGTTGCTCACTTTTAAAGCGGCCGCTAAGACCGGTTCTAGATCCTCTGTGGTTATATCCTTTATTTGTTCCTTTCCACTATCCGCCAAGACTTTATCCATAAACTTGTTCATGGACATTCTAACAAAATCTTGTTGCTCCTTTTCCATCACTTCATTTGCAAATTTATCAATGAAAAGATGAACATTAACTTCT
The DNA here is from genome assembly GCF_002742365.1 of Maribacter sp. 4U21. Taxonomy (NCBI): domain Bacteria; kingdom Pseudomonadati; phylum Bacteroidota; class Flavobacteriia; order Flavobacteriales; family Flavobacteriaceae; genus Maribacter; species Maribacter sp. 4U21. Next base: position 54,414 of record NZ_MDGN01000051.1, on the reverse strand, counting down.
GAGGCAGAAGGAGTATCTGTTTTAGGTAATATAATATCTACTAATTTAGTAACAGCCGAGCCTTCATCGATTGTAAAGAAATCTGGCGTCCATACTACCGCAGGTTCACCTTTACAGCTTTGCATTAGGCTAATTAATGTTGGGGTGGCTACGGTGTAGCCCATTGCTAACCCCAAGTTCTTAAGTGCTTTTCTTCTATCCATTATATATTTCCTTTTTTAAGTTCTTTTGCTGCATGGTTTGCCGCTCTTGCCGTAAATGCCATATATGTTAACGATGGATTAACGCAACTGGCGGATGTCATGAATGAACCGTCAGTGACATAAACATTGGGCACATCATGTAAGGCATTGTTCCCGTCTACTACAGACGTTTTTCTATTACGACCCATTCTGGCAGTACCCATTTCATGGATTCCAAGACCAAGAGCTGTCTCTTTATCAAATGGTTCTACTTCTTTTAGTCCTGCCTTGGTAAGCATGTCCACAGCGGACTGCATCATATCTTTTCGCATATTCAATTCGTTCTCCTTGAATTCTGCATCAAAGGTTGCCGTGGGTAAGCCCCATTGGTCTAATTTGTCATAATCCAAGGTGAAACGGTTATCTTGATAGGGCAATACTTCGCCGAAACCACCCATACCAAAGGTCCAACCTCCTGGCTTAAGAATAGCCTCTTTGAGTGCTGCACCGTGGGAAAGCTCTGCAATACTTTCCTCCCAATTACCTCTTCCGGCACCTCCTTGATAACCAAAACCTCTTGTGTAATCCTTTCTGTTGGAATCACCTCCTAGGTTCCTAAAACGCGGAAGGTAAATTCCGTTGGGTTTTCTTCCCTTGTAGTATTTATCTTCGAATCCGTCGAATTTTCCTTGTGCGCCTACTCCTAAATGATGATCCATAATGTTACGGCCAAGTTGGTCGGAATCGTTCCCCATACCATCTGGAAAACGGTCGGATTTGGATTGCATTAAAATAGAGGTCGATGCTATGGCAGAAGCACAAAGAAAAATTACCTTAGCTTTGAATTCATAGACTTCTTTTGTTACACGATCTATAACTTTTACACCGGTCGCTTTTTTAGAATCTGCATCATAAATAACTTCATGTACAATGGAGTCTGGCCTCAGTGTCATGTTCCCGGTTGCTTCGGCTGCAGGCAATGTTGAGGAAAGGCTGCTAAAATAGGCGCCGAAAGGACATCCGCGAATACATCTGTTTCTGTATTGACATCTAGAACGGCCATCGCCATCAAACTGTTTATCACTATTGATATGCGCTACACGACCGGCAGTAATAACTCTGCCATTAAAATTTTCCGCTACTTTTTCCCTAACGTGTTGTTCAACGCAGTTCAGCTCCATCATAGGTTCAAATTGCCCATCAGGAAGTTGCGGAAGGCCAAGTTTCTCGCCGGTAACGCCAATGTAGGACTCTACCTTATCATACCAGGGTGCAATATCTTTATAACGCACAGGCCAATCCACGCCGTGACCATCATTTAAATTTGCTTTAAAGTCTATGTCGCTCCAACGGTAACTGTGACGGCCCCATTGTAAGGAACGTCCACCAACATGGTAACCGCGCATCCAGTCAAAACGTTTAACTTCATTATAAGGATGCTCTAAGTCATTCACGAACCACATTTTGCTGGCAGCTTGGGTGGTGTATCCTGTTCTGTGTTGTTTTTCTTGTTTAGCAATATCTTCTTGAGTAGGTTGCCCTGCATTTGGAAAATCCCACGGGTCCATATTGGCCGTTTCATAGTCATCCCTGTGTTTTACCATTCTTCCCCGCTCTAGAACAAGAGTCTTTAGGCCATTTTCACATAATTCCTTTGCAGCCCAACCACCGCTAATACCAGTTCCGACAACAATTGCGTCGTAAGATTCCTGCTCTTCGTTGTAATAAAATTTACTCATAGAAATTGTTTAGTTCCTAAATTTATTAAATATAAAATTAATTCTCTACATTTAATCCGCAATCTTCCTGATGATTCCTAACTAAAACGTTAGAGAACATCATTTTTAGATTTATTTTTAACAGTTGTATTATTAGTAAACAGCTAACCTTTAAAAGTATATACCGAACCGATGAAAAGAAGAAATTTTATTAGGAAAACCTCCGTAGCAAGTGTTGGCATTTCGTTCCTAGGAACATACGCTTGTAAGGAAACAAAGAAAGAGAATGACAGTACAGCCGAAGTAACGGATGAAGTGGCCGATGCAGCACCATTTTTTACCCTTTCACTGGCGCAGTGGTCTATACATCGTATGATAAGGGAAGATGGGGTAGATCCTTACACCTTTGCTGAAAAGGCGAAAAATTGGGGCTTTACGGGATTGGAATATGTGAGTCAGCTTTATAATCCAGAGCTTTCGGATGCAGAGTATTCCGAAGAAGCTATGGCTGCTTTCGTGAACAAATCTAATGCTGAGGCGGAGAAGCATGGAATGAAAAACGTGCTTATTATGATTGACGGTCAAGGAAATTTAGCCGTAAGTGATGAAGCTGAACGAAATGAAACTGTTGAAAAGCATAAGCGTTGGGTAGATGCCGCAGCTGCAATGGGCTGCCACTCCATTAGGGTGAATCTTAACGGAAGTCTTGATCCCGAAGAATGGAAAATGAATTCGGTAGACGGACTCACCAAATTATCAACTTACGCTAAAGGGAAAAACATTAATATACTAGTGGAAAACCATGGAGGTCTTTCTTCAAACGGAGAAATGCATGCCGAGGTCATGAAAATGGTGAATATGGATAACTGTGGGACATTGCCGGATTTTGGTAATTTCTGTATCACCAGAAAACCGGATAGCCGGGAGTGCGAGTTAGAATACGATAAGTACAAAGGAGTAAAAGAATTGATGCCTTATGCCAAGGCAGTCAGTGCAAAATCTAATAATTTTGATGCCGATGGTAATGAAATTGGAATAGATTACGTAAAAATGTTACAGATGGTAAAAGATCATGGCTATAAAGGTTTTATAGGAGTGGAATATGAAGGGAGTGTATTGGATGAGGAAGCCGGGATAAAAGCCACCAGAGATTTATTACTTAAGGCCGCTAAAGAGGTGGTTTAAAAGAGCCCAACATCCTATGAAAGTTTTTTTTAACGAGCTTTTTGATTACAATTTTTATTGTAACAAGAAAATTATAGACAACGCTATGACTCTGGAGAAGGTTCCAGAAAAAAGTCAGGATCTTTTTAGTCATATATTAAATGCCCATCATATTTGGAATGCTAGAATCTTAGGTAGACCATCGGACTTTGATGCTTGGGTTAAACATCCGATTAAGAATTGGGCAGACATTCACTATGAAAACCAAAGGAGTTCTTTTGAAATTACCACTAACGCGGATAATTTTGAAAAGAGAATAGATTACGAAAATACCGAGGGTAGACTGTTTACCAACACCCTCCAGGATATGCTTTTTCATATAATAAACCACTCAACAAACCATAGGGGACAAATAGCCACAGACTTTAGAAATAACGACATACAACCCATTGTATTAGACTACGTTTACTACAAAAGATAAAATATGAAAACCGGGGTCCGAATACAGCTTTGTATTATGATGTTTTTGGAATTTTTTATCTGGGGAGGATGGTTCGTTACGCTCGGTACTTTTCTGGGGCGTAATATTAACGCTACGGACGGGCAAATAGCCCAGGCATTTTCTACGCAGTCATGGGGTGCCATCGTCGCTCCTTTTATAATAGGGTTAATTGCGGATAAATATTTTAATGCGGAAAGAATACTCGGTGTTCTGCATATTATTGGCGCTGGGCTGCTTTACATGATGTACGGAACTACCTCGTTTGCCCTCTTTTATCCCTTCGTTCTCGGATATATGATACTATATATGCCAACCTTGGCCTTGGTTAATTCCGTTTCTTTTAATCAAATGAAGAATCCGGCGAAGGAGTTTTCCTTAGTGCGTGTTTTTGGTACGATAGGTTGGATTTTTGCTGGGCTTTTAATCAGCTATTTTTTTCATTGGGACTCCGATGTCAGGATTTCTACAGGTTCGCTTAAAAATACTTTCTTGATGACGTCCATTGCTTCCCTGGTACTTGGAGTTTTTAGTTTTACGCTACCTAAAACACCTCCAAAAGCCCAAAGCACGCAAAAATTAACCTTGTCCGAGATGGTAGGTTTAGATGCGCTAAAATTATTGAAGGATAAGAACTTCTTCATATTCTTTCTCTCTTCCGTTTTAATCTGTATTCCCTTAGCTTTTTATTATCAAAACGCCAATCCGTTCTTGGTAGAAATAGGAATGGAAAATCCGACGGGAAAAATGACCTTAGGACAAATCTCCGAAATTCTTTTCATCCTATTATTACCATATTTCTTTACGAGATTTGGGTTTAAGAAGACCATTCTTGTTGCCATGCTGGCCTGGGCGGTGCGGTATTTGCTTTTTGCTTACGGTAATACAGGAACCTTAGGATTCATGTTATTGATAGGTATAGCACTGCACGGTATTTGTTATGATTTCTTTTTTGTCTCTGGACAGATTTATACGGATAGCAAAGCCGGAGTCAAATATAAAAGTTCCGCTCAAGGCTTAATAACATTGGCTACATACGGCGTAGGAATGTTAATAGGTTTTTGGATAGCAGGGGAAATTTCCAATAGTCATACGCTTAGCGATGGAACCCATTTATGGGATGCTATTTGGTTATATCCATCGGGCTTTGCAGCGATTGTGTTGGTTTTGTTCGCTCTTTTGTTCAAATCAGAAAAAATCGACTATAAATCTTAGAATTTTATATAAATTGAAGTTTAAATAATTAAAGACGATTACGACATGCCAAAGAAGATTAGATTAGGAATTTTAGGAGGGGGAGGAGATTCTCTTATTGGAGTTTTGCATAGGGTAGCTTCCCATATAAACGATAATTATCAGATTACCGGTGCTGTTTTTAATCCGGATTTTGATACCAACTTGGCTTTTGCGAAGGAGATAGACGTTCCTCTTAATAGAATTTACAAGGATTTTGATACGTTTATAGAAGAGGAGATGAAGCTTCCTTTTGAAGAACGGATTCAGGTTTGCTCCGTCCTTACGCCAAATTTCCTGCATTTCCCTATGGCAAAGAAGTTGTTGGATAACGGTTTTCATGTTATATGCGAAAAACCAATGACCACAACATTGGAAGAAGCTAAGATATTACAAGAGGCCCATAAAAAAGCAGGAACTGTTTTCGCTTTGACACACACCTACACGGGTTATCCAATGGTGCGTCAAATGAGAGAAATGATCAAAGCAGGCGTCCTAGGAAGAATACATAAGGTAGATGCCAGATATTACCAAGGTTGGATAAACACCATTATCCATGATAAGGACAAACGTTCTTCTGTTTGGAGGCTTGACCCTAAAAAAGCCGGGATAAGTTCTTGTATGGGAGATATTGGCGTACATGCCTTTAATCTGGTAGAATTCACCACTGGGTTAAGAGTAAAATCATTGCTGTGTGATTTCAATTACCTGTATGAAGACAATCAGATGGACGTGGACGGGACCGTACTTATCCGTTTGGAAGATCATGTAAAAGGTGTTATTAGAGGCAGCCAGGTAGCTACTGGAGAGGAAAACGGTTTGGCAATTGCAATTTATGGTGAAAAGGGGGCCTTTAGATGGGAACAGGAAAAACCGAATTTCCTTTATAAAATGAGCGATACGGAGCCCATGCAAGTATACAAACCTGGCCATGCTTATAATTCCGAGCTTTCCTTAGATGGAACAAAACTTCCTGCTGGCCATCCAGAGGGTATTTTTGATTCTATGGCCAATATTTATCTGGGAGCTGCACGTGCCATAAGGGGAGAGCAATATAATGACGGAGAATTCCCTACCATGACCGATGGCGTACGTGGTATGGATTTTATTGAATCTACGGTAGCATCACATAAGAACGGAAATACCTGGGTGCAATTGGAAGAGTAACCAAGGATTTTTGCTCATATAAAACAAAAGCCGCTTTTTGCGGCTTTTGTTTTAAAATACTTTTTCGAATTCTTCACATACAATAATCATACTTTCTCTCGGAACACGTCCAAAAGGTTCCAATTCACGGGTAAAATAATCCCAATGAACTTTTTTCCAGTATGCTAAACTTTTATCTCCTTCTCCTTCCAACTTAGCATAGCTTTCATCGATACTAAAAAATGGTTTAAGTTTTACCGCGGTCGTTTGTACAATGCATTGTGCTGTACCCTCCCAGTTTGTAACTACTAAGAAATCTCCTATTTTAGGAAGTGGTTCATTCCTATATTGTAGACCAAGCAAGGAATGTGAGGTGGCTCTTTTAATGCCCTTTTTTACCAAGGCGGCGCATTCGTTGGCATCTTTTTCATTATCACAGAAATAATCGGTTTTTGGTGCCTCATGAAAGACATCCTCAAGGTGATTTTTCAAGTAATCTCCCCACATATTGTTAGCAGAAGCGTTTTCCATGAAATTTAAACGTACGGTATTTGGTTTATATTGTTACTTTTTGCAAAACTGTAGTGCGGTTCAAGGCATCAAGAAAACTTCCCGGCCTTAAATTCCTTGGCCGCATGGTTGGCTGCTCTTGCTGTGAACGCCATATAGGTCAAAGATGGATTTACACAACTAGAACTACTCATAAAAGCACCATCAGTCATATACACATTGGGTACAAGATGTACCTGATTGTGCTTGTTGACGATTGAAGTTTTTGAAGAGTGACCCATTCTCGCACCTCCCATTTCATGAATACCCAACCCTGGTCCGGATGGTTCGTCGTACGGCTGTACATCTTTAAATCCCGAAGCTTTGAACATTGCTACAATCTCTTTTTTGATGTCCTCCCTCATTCTATATTCGTTCTCCTTGAATTCCACATCAAAGGCAAGCTGTGGTAAACCCCATTTATCTTTCTTTGTTGTGCTTAACATTACCCGGTTATCGTCGTAAGGTAAGAATTCACCGAACCCGGTAACTCCTATTTGCCATTTTCCGGGTTTGAGTATTTCTTCCTTCAGCGCAGACCCATAACCCATTTCGGCTACAGAAGAGGACCAATCTTCTCTGCTTGCAGTTCCTTGGTAACCAAAGCCTCTTAGATAACCCTCTCTTTTGGTCTTTTCGTCTAGATTTACAAAACGAGGAATGTAAAAGCCATTGGGTCTTCTGCCTTTGTAGTATTTGTCCAGATATCCATCGATTTTAGCGGTGGCCCCTAGTTTGTAGTGATGGTCCATAATTCCTCTACCCAGTGCATCTGAATCGTTTCCTAGACCGTTAGGAAAACGCTCTGATTTAGACTGCAGCATAATGCCAACGGAGGCCATTGCGGAAGCACATAAAAATATGACTTTTGCATTAAAGGTTAGTGCCTCATTGGTTTCTGCGTCAATAATCTTTACCCCGGTCGCTCTTTTGGTCTTGTCGTCATAGACCACCTCATGAACTATAGAATTTGGTCTCAGAGTCATGTTTCCGGTGCGTTCCGCGGCGGGTAACGTAGAAGAATTACTACTAAAATAACCCCCAAATGGGCAGCCCCTCCAACATCTATTTCTATATTGACACGGATTTCTTCCCTCTACTTTAGCATCCTTATCGGTGATGTGTGCCACCCTGCCAATGGTAACCAGCCTGCCATCGTCAAATTTATCTGAAACGGCAGTTTTAAATTCTTCCTCGGCACAATTTAGGTCCATTGGTGGCTGAAACTTGCCATCTGGTAATTGTGCCAAACCAAGGTTTTCTCCACTTACTCCTATATATTCCTCTACCTTGTCGTACCATGGCGCTATATCCTTATAGCGAACAGGCCAGTCTACGCCAATACCCTCTTCTTTATTTGCTTTAAAATCTAAATCGCTCCAGCGGTAACTTTGTCTGCCCCATGTCAGTGAACGTCCACCAACGTGATATCCTCTTATCCAATCAAAACGCTTTATTTCTTCATAAGGATGTTCCAAGTCGTTCACAAAGAAGTGTTTTACGTCTTCCCGTGGAGCCCAATTTACGCGACGTTGTTTATGGTATTTCTCTTTATCTTCTTTGGAAAGTTCTCCCCTAAGCGGATAGTCCCACGAGTCATCGTTCATGGTTTTGTAATCCTTAATATGTTCCACCATTGGACCTCGCTCCAAGACTAAGGTCTTTAAGCCATTCTCACACAATTCCTTGGCAGCCCAACCACCGCTTATTCCTGTTCCTACGACGATTGCGTCATACGTGTTATCTTGATTCATCCGGATAATTTTATTCTAATACTGATGTAATTCCTATATTTATAACGTAACTCGTTTAAAACCCAATATCAAACAAGTATTTTCTAAATATAGGATTAAAATCTGAACTTTATAAAGTTCAGATAAGACACATTTTAATTAACAAATAGTACAGGACAATATGAAAACAATAAAGGGGCCAGCAGTATTTTTGGCACAATTTGTAGATAATAAAGCACCTTTTAATTCGCTAGACGGGATGTGTAAATGGGCTGCCGATCTAGGTTATAAGGGTATACAGATACCCACATGGGAAAGTTTTTTAATAGACTTGGATAAAGCGGCAGAAAGTCAAACCTATTGTGACGAGTTAAAAGGCAAGGTAAACTCCTATGGTTTGGAAATCACAGAACTTTCTACGCATTTACAGGGACAACTGGTTGCCGTACACCCTGCTTATGACTTAATGTTCGATAATTTTGCCCCGGATGCCGTTAAGAATAATCCTAAAGCCAGAACGGAATGGGCGGTAGATGTTGTGAAAAAAGCTGCTACTGCGAGCCGTAGATTAGGGATTACGGCGCACGCCACATTCTCCGGAGCCCTACTTTGGCACACATGGCATCCATGGCCCCAACGACCTGCGGGACTGGTAGAAATGGGCTTTGAAGAGCTTGCCAAGCGTTGGATGCCCATTTTGAACCATTTCGATGAGCAAGGTGTTGATGTGTGTTATGAAATACACCCGGGAGAAGATCTTCATGATGGAGATACTTTTGAACGGTTTTTAAAAGCTACGGGAAACCACAAGAGGGTAAATATTCTTTATGACCCTAGCCATTTTGTATTACAGCAACTGGATTATATCGAATATATAGACCACTATCATGAGTTTATCAAATCATTTCATGTAAAAGATTCAGAGTTTAATCCTACGGGTAAAAAAGGAGCTTTTGGGGGGTACAATGATTGGGGAAATCGCGCAGGAAGGTACCGTTCACTAGGTGACGGACAGATAGATTTCAAAACCATATTCTCAAAACTAACGCAGTACGGTTGTGACGTTTGGGCAGTGATGGAATGGGAATGTTGTATTAAAAGTCCCGAGCAGGGTGCAAGAGAAGGGGCTATTTTTATTCAGGACCACATCATAGAAGCTACTCAAAAAACATTTGATGATTTTGCCGGGTCGGCCGTGGACAAGGAAATGTTGAAAAAAATCCTTGGAATTTAGTGCCTACTGGTGCCTAAAAATGTTGTTCGTAGAAAAAAGAATGTCAAATAGCTTTTCTGCTTTATTTTAACGCTTAAACTTAGAATCATGAAACAACTATTAGTAGTAACGGCTTTGGTTTTTGCGTTCGGCTCCTGTAAGGAGAAAACAAAACCAACGGATATAGCAGAACAAAAAGTAGAATTGGAAGAAAAAAAAGAAACGCCGGCAGACTGGACCACACTTTTTGACGGAAGTTCTTTTGATAATTGGCATTACTACGGCAGGGGCGAAGTTACGGAACCCTGGAAGCTAGAAGACGGAGCAATGGTTTTTTATCCTCCGCAGGATAGAAAAAAAGGAGAAGCATTTAACATTGTGACCAAACAGGAATATACAGATTTCGTCCTGTCTCTGGAGTGGCGAATAGCCGAGGCCGGGAATAGCGGTATTTTTTGGGGAGTTCATGAAGACCCATCCCTAAGCGAAGCTTATCAAAGTGGTCCTGAGATACAAGTGCTGGACAACGACAAGCACCCTGACGGTAAGAACGGAACGACACATCAGGCAGGAGCTCTATACGACATGGTGGCTCCTTCGGAAGATGTTACCAAACCAATAGGAGAATGGAATCACTGTGTAATTACAGTAAACCATAAGACAAATACAGGAATCGTTGTGCTTAACGATGTTGAAATCGTAAATTTCCCAGTGAACGACCCAGAGTGGAGTGCCATGGTAAGCCAGTCTAAATTTAATGGTTGGGAGCATTTTGGAAAATATACCACTGGTAAAATAGGGTTACAAGATCATGGCGATGTTGTTGCCTATAGAAATATTAATATTAAAGAACTGTAAACTAAAGTATCTAGAATGAATAAACTACGTGCCCTCGGTGTACTATGTGCGCTACTATTGAGTTCTTGCCAAGAACCGTCCAAAGAAAAAGTTAGCTCTGATATTGAGAATAGAGACGCTGTTATTGTGTATGAAGAATATAAAAAGCCAGAGCCCACAACTCCAGAAGGTACGGAATACTACGAGCCAAAAGTACCTGTGGTTGGGTCCGCGTTGAATGGAAACATCCCTAGTGACGCTATTGTTCTTTTTGATGGAACTTCTTTAGAAGGGTGGATGCATGTCCAAGATAGTACGGCCGCTAAGTGGCATTTAAACGAAGATGGTAGCATGACGGTTGCAGATAAGACGGGAAATATTAGGACGAAACAAGAATTTGGAGACGTACAATTGCACATTGAGTGGAAATCGCCCCTTCCCGTTCAGCGAGACGGTCAGAATAGAGGAAATAGCGGTGTTTTCCTGAACGGTATTTATGAGGTACAGGTCTTGGACAATAATAATAACGATACCTATGTTAACGGACAGGTTGGTGCCATCTACAAACAAGGTCCACCTTTGGCCATGGCATCGGCCCCGACAGGGGAATGGAATGTTTACGATATTATTTATCACGCACCGGAGTTTAATGAGGAGGGCGGCAAGATAAAATCTGGCACCCTAACTGTTTTCCATAATGGTGTTGTAATTCAAGATCATACAGAAATTAAGGGTACAACGCCTTATATCGGTTGGCCAAAGAATCCAGCGCATGGTAAAGGGCCATTAATGCTTCAAGATCATGGGGACGATAGTCGTGTAAGCTATCGTAATATTTGGGTAAGAGAATTGTAGTCTTAAATTTTCTTTTACAAAAGAATTACCTTTGCGAAATATAATTAGAACCTATGATTCAATCCATGACTGGATTCGGCAAGCATGTTGTACAGCTTCCAACTAAGAAAATTACGGTAGAGATTAAATCCCTGAACAGTAAGAGCATAGATTTAAACGCTCGTATGCCATCTGCATATCGGGAAAAAGAGTTGGAGTTGAGGAAACTGATCGCCAACTCACTTCAAAGAGGAAAAGTTGATTTTAGTTTGTACATTGAAATCACTGGAGATGAAACCTCCGCTCAGGTAAACGAGAGTGCTGTAAAGCAATATATGAAGCAGCTGAAGTCCATTGCTGATGGGGATGATCTTAGGTTATTAGAGATGGCCCTGCGTTTTCCTGATGCTATGCGAACGGATAAGGAAGATATAGATGAAGAGGAATATCAGGCTATAATTAAGGCGCTGAAAGGAGCGTTATCAGAAATAAATAAGTTTAGATCAGAAGAGGGAAACGTTTTAGAGAGAGATTTCTTAGATCGTATTTCATCCTTAAAGAATTTACTGCAAAAGGTGCTTGAGATGGACCCGGACCGCCAAGGTACCATTAGGGAGCGTTTGGAAAAAGCAGTGCAGGAGATAAAGCAGGATGTGGATGCGAATAGATTTGAACAGGAGCTTATTTATTATCTAGAGAAGTACGATATTACCGAGGAAAAGGTGCGCTTAGCCAATCATTTGGATTATTTTACGAAAACCATACAATCCAATGATAGTAATGGTAAAAAACTTGGTTTTATCTCCCAAGAGATAGGAAGAGAAATAAACACTATTGGGTCAAAGGCCAATTATGCACCAATGCAACAGCTCGTTGTTCAAATGAAAGACGAGTTAGAAAAAATAAAGGAGCAGATGCTAAATGTACTTTAGATGAAAGGCGGTAAACTTATTATATTTTCGGCTCCTTCTGGTAGTGGTAAAACTACCATCGTTAGACATTTACTTGGATGTGAAGACCTTAACTTGGCTTTTTCTGTGTCAGCCACTTCAAGGCCTAGACGTGGAAAGGAGAAGAATAAAGAGCATTATTATTTTATGACTGTATCCGAATTTAAGAAACATATTAAAAATGATGATTTCTTAGAGTGGGAAGAAGTGTATAGGGATAATTTTTATGGCACTTTAAAGAGCGAAGTAGAACGCTTATGGGCAGAAGGGAAGAATGTAATTTTTGATATAGACGTGGCAGGTGGACTTCGTATTAAAAAGAAATTTCCAAAACAGACGCTAGCTGTTTTTGTAAAACCACCGAGTGTGGATGAGCTTAAGATACGTTTGAAGAAGCGAAGCACGGAGACCGACGATAAAATTAATATGAGAATTGCAAAGGCTTCTGTAGAACTTGCGACGGCGCCACAGTTTGACAGGATTATCAAAAATTACGATTTAAATACAGCTCTAAAAGAGGCAGAAGAACTAGTGTCCGATTTCGTTAACCAAACGGAGACCGACGAAAGATGAAAAAGGTAGGGTTGTACTTTGGAACCTTTAACCCAATTCATATTGGTCATATGGTCATAGCGAACCACATGGCAGAGTTTTCCGAGTTGGATGAGGTTTGGTTCGTAGTAACACCTCAAAGTCCCTTTAAGGTCAAGAAAACCCTTTTGGAAAATCATCACAGGTATCAGTTGGTACTTGAAGCTACCAAAGATTTCCCAAAGTTAAAGCCCAATAAGATTGAATTTGATTTGCCTCAACCTAACTATACTATTAACACCCTTGTACATCTTGGAGAAAAGTATACAGATGAATACCAGTTTTGCCTTATTATGGGAGAGGATAATTTAAAAGGGTTTCACAAGTGGAAGAACTATGAAGTAATCTTGGAAAACTACGAGCTCTATGTATATCCTAGAATTTCTGAAGGCACCGTAGCACATAGATTTCAGGGGCATCCTAAGATTCATAAAGTTGAAGCGCCCATAATGGAAATATCATCGACCTTTATTAGAAATGAACATAAAAAAGGTAAAAACATTAGCCCAATGTTACCCTATAATGTTTGGAAATATATGGATGAAATGAATTTTTACAGGTAATGGACAGCAAATTCTATAAAGCACCGCCTTTGGTAAGAATGTCCGTCCCCAAATATTTATCATCCTTATTGTAATACCATGCTCTAGTTTTGGGCATTTTTATACCATTGACCTCGAGCAAATCATCTAGTACTATATATTCGCCATCATTTTTAGACTCGTCGTGGAAAAATTGATAAACTTCCATAGCATAGGTTAAAGGATCAAAATAGAAATACCAAGTATCTTTGCCCACTTCTTCATCGTAGTTTACCTTCAAAACGAGATATTCCTTTCCTTTGAACGATTTCGTTTTTACTTCTGGAGCAATGATTGTTCCTGGGTCTTTTAGCTTCATCGGTAAGCCGTAGAGATAGGTGTAATAATTTTTCATCATTTTAGCCCTATCACAAGTTATTTTAAGGCTATCCCTATATTTTTTAGATATTACCGGACTTCCGTTTAGTTTTAGATTACAACTGTCCTTCATCAAAACAGATTCAATAGTGTTGTTATCCCTTCTAACCTTAGATTTAAAATATTCCGCAGGTAGGTCCATGAACAAGATACTATGACGGTCGCTAGAATTTGGAGATTTCATGGTGATAGCCAATTTACCTTTAAAACTTTTCCAATTAGCTTCTTTATCATGGAACTGGATTGCTTTTTCCAACAATTCTTGTCCCGATAGTTCTTGGGAGTTTCCCAGATGATTTAAGAATATCACCAAAATAAAGGAAAGTATAAATTTTAGTGTCTTACCTATTTGCATATTTGTCATAGGTTTCTATCAAGTTCATTGTTGCTTGCAACAAGTCTTTGGTTTCTAGTAGCAAGCTAAAATATAGCGCCGTATTCTTTGGACTAGATTCATCGGAACGGGTGCGCTCTACCTGTTTGGCTATTTTTTGATCTAGTTTAAGGAGTAGTTCCTCTTTTCCCATCAAAAGGCTGGTCAGATTTCCAAAATTTCTTGATTCGAATATTTCGCGTACCTCTACAAACAGTTTTTCTACGTATTGGTCCGTTTCCTTGAGGTCTTTGATTTGATTGAATCTTAGTTTTTTATGGTTGTTGTTTACATGTTTGAAACCAGCTTTGGATATATATTCCAAAGATTGGGTCATATCTTGAAGGTAACTTAAAGCTGTAATATAAAAGTTACTGGCTCCTACGCTTGACTCATCTAGGTTTTTGATAAAGTAAAAAATGTTGCCTCTGAGGTCCTCTACTTCCTTATCTAATTTTGAAATTCCTTTTTTTCCTTTTTTTAGGGTGTCAATGTCATGCTTTGCAAGACCATCTATACTCTGGGTATAAATTTTACTGCCGCGCTTCATGGCTAGCGCTACATTGGTGGCACTTTCTTCGATCAATCCAATTATAGTATTGCTCTCTGCCTTCTGTAACTTTTCCTCAAGTTTGGTTTCCTTCATTTTCTTGGAATGCGAGAGGTAATTTTTACCAATAAGCAAAAATGCCAAGGTCAAAAGAATTCCAATGGCAACGATACCGCCTAGATGAATAATATAAGCTATTATGGCCGCTGCCGTAAAAGCACTGAAGGCAGTAAAGAACCAGCCTCCTATGACGTTAAGTACACCTGCTACCCGATAAACAGCACTTTCTGGACCCCATGCCCTGTCTGCCAAGGAAGTACCCATGGCAACCATAAAAGTCACGTAGGTTGTAGAAAGTGGTAATTTCATGGAGGTTGCCAACGATATCAATACGCTGGCCACCATTAAGTTTACAGACGCCCTGACTAAGTCAAAAGCAGGTAGATCCTTTACTTTACTTTTTGGAATGTACACATAAGGCTTTTCAAACTGGTTATTTATTCTTTTCTGAATGTTCTTTGGAATGATTCCCGATAAGTTCTCGGAAGCCATTATACTATACTTTACGATTTGTCTCGATAAGTAGTTCGGTTGAAAACGTTCGTCCCCTTCGTCCTGCCTGGATAAATCTACACTGGTTTTTACCACGTTTTTAGCCTTGGAAGAAAACCAAAGCGTAATGACCATTATAAGACCGGATGCCAGCAAAAGGTAGGTTGGTGCTTGGCTTGCCGTATTCAGTCCTTTCATATTAAATTCAGAAGCCAATATACCGGAGGCTTGCCAGCTTTCATAAGAGGCCAAGGCTGCTAGCGGTACTCCTATGAAATTAACAAGGTCGTTGCCCGCAAAAGCCATC
Source organism: Maribacter sp. 4U21 (assembly GCF_002742365.1). Taxonomy (NCBI): domain Bacteria; kingdom Pseudomonadati; phylum Bacteroidota; class Flavobacteriia; order Flavobacteriales; family Flavobacteriaceae; genus Maribacter; species Maribacter sp. 4U21. Next base: position 39,024 of record NZ_MDGN01000051.1, on the reverse strand, counting down.
GCAAGTGCAAACGTGCCTAAAACTATGATTACAGTATAAATATTCCAGTTTAAAAATTGGGTAACCACAAAGGATAATATGGACCAAAATAGAATATTTCCCAGTATGAATAATTCTGGTTGGGTGCCTATGAACATGGATATTTCAGGTGACAGAATAGAGGTTCCCTTTAGGCCCTTGACCAGAATAAAATAAACAATGGCGGTTATGGCAAACCCACCAAAAACAGCACCTATCCATTTTGGTTTTTCCTCGAATTTAAAAGAAATAAGTATTCTAGAAACAAACTGGACCAAAGCACCTATTGTAAAGGCTACGACTACGGAGAGTAGAATACCTAATATAATCTCAGTAGCCTTTTCTGTATTGATATATTGGACCAAATCTGAAACACCACCGTCCGCGGCATATATTTTTACCATTGAAATAGCGACAGCGGCACCCAATAATTCAAAAACTATGGAAACCGTGGTTGAAGTAGGCATTCCAAGGGTGTTGAAAAAATCCAACAAAAGAATATCGGTAATCATTACCGCCATGAAAATAATCATGATTTCAGCAAAGACGAACTCACTCGGATTAAAAATTCCCTTCCGTGCAACCTCCATCATACCACTAGAGGAAATTGCGCCAAAGGCAATACCTACACTTGCAACGATCATGATGGTCTTGAATGAGATGGCCTTTGAGCCAATTGCAGAATTCAAAAAGTTTACGGCATCATTACTTACCCCAACAACCAGGTCGGTGATGGCCAGAACGGCCAAGGCAATAATCATAAACAAGTAAATGTTTTCGCTCATCTAAAAAGAAATAAAAGCAAAAATCATATTATAATTCATCAGTAAGGTTAAAATAAGGTTATGAAGTAAAAAGTTTATCTTCCTAACAGGACCGTAAAGTTGAAAAATACTAAAATCTTTTGTAATAAACGGTACTAGAAATAAGGTAATTTCAGACCCTAGTCCATAATAGTATCCTTCGCTAAAAGAATTGGATAACTTACTTTTTAAAACCTGAAATTTGACTATCGGTAGCGTAGTCCTCTTTTGCCGAAACTACAGAGGCGGGAAGGGTAGGTAAGGATTTTGCCTTTAAGGACTGTAGTACATCTAAACGTTCACCATCCTTAATTTCTACGGGTACTTCCACCGTTTCATAACCTAAAAAGCTAATCTGCAACGTGTATCTACCGGGAGTTACTTCAGTAATTTCAAAATTGCCGTTAAAATTAGTCTGTGCTTTCCAAGGCGTTCCTTTTAAAGACAATGAAGCCATAAGTAAGGGTTCATTATATATCTCCGCATCTAATACCTTACCACTCAAAACACCATTTGATTGGGCTGATACATTGTAAAAAACCACGAATAAGAATACAAAAAGTAACTGTTTCATTGAAGGACTTTGTTTCTATACAAATAACGCTTTACAAGGTTAAGTTAAGGTTAGCTGTCTGTTATTTATTTATTTTCAAATGGTTAAGATTATGATCGTTTTGCTTGCTTGCGATGTTAAAAGGATGGCAAAAAATGTATCTTGCGCGTACTAAATTTTAAACATGAATTGGGAGCAATTACTTTCATTACGAAGAAACGGGGATACCAATAAAAGGCTCAGAAACGAGCAGGATGAAACCAGACTTGGTTTTGAAGTTGATTATGACCGTATTATTTTTTCTTCGGCCTTTAGAAGTCTACAGGATAAAACGCAAGTAATACCGCTTTCAAAAACAGATTTTGTACATACGCGACTAACCCACAGTTTAGAGGTATCCGTTGTAGGACGAAGCCTGGGAAGATTAGCCGGTAAAAAAATATTGGAAAAACACCCCTATCTTCAAGAAGTTCATGGTTTTAAATTCAACGATTTTGGCGCTATTGTCGCTGCGGCGGCTCTTGCACACGACATTGGGAATCCTCCGTTTGGACATAGTGGTGAAAAATCCATCGGCGAATATTTTAGAACAGGTAGCGGTAAAAAATATAAGGAGCAGTTGACCGATAAGCAATACCAGGATATTATTGATTTTGAAGGAAATGCCAACGGTTTTAAGCTTTTGGCCCAAGATAGAGAAGGAGTTTTGGGTGGACTCCGTTTAAGTTATGCTACGTTAGGGGCGTTTATGAAATATCCAAAAGAGTCTTTACCTAAGAAACCAACCAAACATATTTCAGATAAGAAATTCGGGTTTTTTCAAACGGAAAAGCAAACTTTTGAGGACATAGCGAATAACTTAGGACTTATACAGACTAGAAAAGGAGCGTCTGTCTCTTACGCTAGGCATCCCTTGACTTTTTTAGTCGAAGCAGCGGATGATATCTGCTACACGATAATAGATTTTGAAGACGGCATTAACCTTGGCCTTATTTCGGAAGATTTTGCTTTGGAATACCTTATAAAATTGGTCAAGGACAGTATCAACACCAAAAAGTATCGTTCTTTGGCTTATAAAGAGGATAGGTTAAGTTATCTAAGGGCTTTGGCGATCAACACATTGATACAAGATGCTGTTTCAATTTTCATGGAAAACGAAGAACAGATTTTAAGCGGTAATTTTGAAGTATCACTTTTAGATAAGAGCAAATATGATGCGCAAATAAGGGATATTATAGGAATCAGTGTTGAGCGGGTTTATCGTGCTCAGGAAGTAGTTGAAAAAGAAATTGCGGGCTATAAGATCATCTCAAATATCCTGGATGTTTATATAGATGCGTTGGTTCAGAAAAAAAATGATAGTGCCTCTAATTATCATAAGCTAATCGTTCAAACTTTACCGGAACCATACCAGCATACCCATATTTCACTTTATGAAATTTTACTGAATACCTGCTGTTACGTAGCTAGTCTTTCCGATAGTAGTGCCGTTCATATTCATAATAAAATTCAAGGAAGACAACTTTAAAAATCGTAAGCTACACCTACCCCTAGCACTTGTTTAAATTGCAACCTAGGTTCTCCGGGGTCGGTAACGATACCGTTTGCATTCTTTACTTCATCAAAAAGAATATCATCGTCGTAAATAAGATGTGTGCCTATGGTGGTCAAAATATACTTGTTCACCCTCATCTTAATATTAAGTTCCCAATCTAAATCTATGTTCCCAAAGCTGGCGAGATAATCGGTATACAGGTTTAGCCTACTGTTCAAGTCAATATTCTTGCCCAGGTTCAGGTTCCAATTATGCGTAACCAGAAACCCCAGTTCTAAAAGATGGTTTTCCCCGGGTGTAATCACATTTCCATCTGCATCCAAAACGGCTTTTTCAACACCAAATGCACCCCTGTCCGCCAATCTTTGGTCTAGAACAAACGTAGATTTCTGTGTTAAGGGAGAGAGGTAAAGATTAAATTTTTGGTCTTGACTTATATACGATGTTCCAGCACCAAAAAACAAATATCCGGGAGCCATGAAACGGGATATTGGTGTAGTTCTATCTGGATATTTAAAACCGTTGGAAAATTGGGTGTTAAAGTTTAACTGTACGGAATAGTACCAATTACTGATGGTATCCCTGCGATAACCGACATTTGAGTTTAGCCGTATAACATCTTCTGTCTTTCTTAATTTACGACCTTCCTGTGCGTTAAGACCATATCTAAGATCCAGATTATTGTCCCATTTAAAATATCGAAATTTGTAGTTACGGGAAAATTTAAGAAATCCTAGACCGCTTATGGCATTGTCTCCACCTGCATTCCAATTCACAAATGCCGTCTCGCTCACATTTATCCCCAGCTGATTCTCCTTTTTCCAAAAAGAAGGCACCCTAAATCGGTTGTATCTATCTTTAAGTGGTTTTGTTTTTTTAAATGAGATAACGGGATTGGTAAGGTTAACGCCCCTTGGTATATGCTTTATCTTGGTGAGTGTTTTTCGTATTACAATGGTATCCACAACAGTTGTATCTATTGAAACACTGTCGGTAGGCGTTGTAGCCGGAATTGTATTTTGAGCGAAAAATAAATTTGTAGCTAACCCTAATATAATGGTAAACCATACGGTCTTATTCGTGATCCTGGTCATGTGATATACGCTAAATACTCTTTGATAGTTTGTTTGTCTATCCCGGCTAATTTATAAAGTTCTTCCACGGTTCCATGTGGTATGAATTCATCCGGAACTCCAAATATCTTAATATTTTTAGTGATATCATTTTCGTTCGCAAATTCTACCACTGCACTCCCAAAGCCACCGATACTACTGCCATCTTCAATTGTGATAATATGTTCGTAAGATGCCAATAGGTGTGCCAGTCTTTTTTGATCTAATGGTTTTACGAAAGGAAAATTATAATGCCCTATCATGTCCTTAGAATCAATTTCTTCGATTATATCGGTTATCGTATTACCAACTGGACCGGTACTTAATAAGGCTATCTTATTTCCTTTTTTGAGTTCAAAAGATGTGCCAATTTCCATTTTTACCATGGGTCGTTTCCAATGCTCCAAACGACCTTTTCCCCTCGGATATCTAATGGCAATCGGTTTTTGAAGACCTAGTTGAGCAGTATACATTATATTCCTTAATTGTATCTCGTTCATTGGTGCGCAGATGATAAGATTAGGAATGCACCTGAGATAAGCAATGTCAAAAACACCATGATGCGTGGGGCCATCTTGTCCTACGATTCCTGCTCTATCCAAACAAAATATGACAGGTAGATTTTGTAGGGCAACGTCATGTATGAGCTGGTCATAAGCACGTTGTAGGAAGGTAGAGTAAACATTACAAAAAGGAACTAGGCCCTGCGTGGCCATCCCTGCTGCCATCGTTACGGCATGTTGTTCGGCAATGCCCACATCGAAAGCGCGATCGGGTATTTTTTCCATCATATACTTCAAGGAACTTCCCGTAGGCATTGCAGGGGTAATACCAACAATTTTTTCATTATCGTTAGCCAGCTCTACCAACGTATGACCAAAAACATCCTGGTATTTTGGCGGCCCTGGTTTCATTGCCTTTGGAATTAACTCTCCGGTGTTTTTGTCGAATTTACCCGGAGCATGATAAACCACTTGGTTCTCTTCTGCCTTTTGAAGCCCTTTACCTTTGGTGGTTATGACATGCAATAGCTTTGGACCTGGAACAGATTTTAGTTGATTTAACTCCGTTATCAGTGCTTGGAGGTCGTGGCCATCTATGGGTCCAGAATAATTAAGGTTTAAACATTCAAAAATATTTTCGTCCTTTGCAACTCTTTTCTTGACATTGGTGAGATATTTTTTCAATGCCCCTACACTAGGGTCTATACCAATGGCATTATCGTTTAGGACAATGAGCACATTGGCATCTGTAACACCTAAATGGTTAAGTCCTTCAAAAGCCATTCCGCTGGCAATAGAGGCATCCCCGATGACGGCAATATGTTGTTGTTCCCTTTTCCCTTGAATTTGCGCGGCTAGGGCCATGCCCAGTACGGCAGAGATAGATGTAGAACTATGTCCGGTGCCAAAGGCGTCATAGCTGCTTTCTTCTCGTTTTGGAAAACCGCTTATTCCGTTTAACTGCCTATTGGTTTCAAAAATTTCCTTTCTGCCCGTTAAAATTTTGTGTCCGTATGCTTGGTGACCAACGTCCCATATAAGTTGATCTTCGGGTGTGTTGAATGTATAGTGCAACGCAATGGTAAGTTCCACAACGCCCAAGCTTGCTCCTAGATGACCCTCTTTAGTGGCTACGATGTCTATGATGAATGTTCGAAGTTCTTTCGCTAGTGCAGGAAGTTGATGCACGGAAAGCTTTTTTAAATCAGCCGGGGAGTTAATATGGTCTAAAAACGTATCCAAGATTGAAGTGCTAAGCCACAAAAATACTTCTTTTAATAGGTTAAACAATTGTTTTAAAGCCTAGTTATTAAAGCTAGGCTTATTGTATTTTTGATTTATGATTTTACCCTATGATGATTCCTATTTTATGAAAAAGGCCCTTCAGGAGGCGGAATATGCCTTTGATCAGAACGAAATACCTGTTGGAGCTGTCATCGTTATCCAGGATAGAATTATAGCTAGGGCCCATAATCTAACAGAGCAGTTGAACGATGTTACTGCACATGCCGAGATGCAGGCCATTACGGCGGCGGCCAATTTCCTGGGCGGAAAATACCTCCGCGACTGTACCCTATATGTTACCTTAGAACCCTGCCAAATGTGTGCTGGTGCCCTTTATTGGAGCCAAATAGGCAAAATTGTTTTTGGTGCAAAAGATGAACAAAGGGGGTGTGGGGTTATGGGGACGCAATTACATCCTAAAACAGTCATTACGGGTGGTATTTTGGCCATGGAATCAACGACCCTATTGAAACGTTTTTTTGAAAAAAGGCGGAAGTAGTGACGTACCTAAGTACTGAATTTCAGGAAAATTCAAAAGAACCGATAAAAAAACCATGCATTGGCATGGTTCTAATTCTTACAAGATGTAATACGTTTGGTTAAAGGACTTGAACTTGCCCTGCAACTATTCCTTTTCTTCCTTCTTCTTCAACGTATTCCACTTTGTCTCCTTCTCTCAGCTCCGTTCCGTTAAGGGCGGTTGCATGAACGAAGATGTCCTTTCCGGTGTCGTCATTGGTAATAAAGCCATATCCTTTGGATTCATTAAAAAATTTAACTGTGCCAGTCATGAAAATTAAAGATTAAATGTTAGTACTCTAATTTAATCATTTTTTGTCTAAGAAACGTGGCGTTGAAGAATTTAATTGGACGGAGTATCCTGATTATCAGTATTCTTAGGTTCTTTTCCTTGCATTTTCCTTACGTTTTCTTCCGTAAGCATATAGTCGTTCCACCTTCTGGTTTTGCTTTCTTTATATAAGAAAAGCGGCATAGCAACAAGAAATAGGGTCAAAGTTCCGGAACCGATATACTTATCGGCAATCGCTTCTTCTGTTTCATCTAAGGAAAAGCCATAAATGATAAGGCCAAAAGCAATGCAGACAATAAGCGATATCAGATATTTCATAATGCAAATTTACAGAATGAAAATTAGTTGCTCGTGAAATTAATAAGCTCTCTGCGATAGGCCGTTAGCAGTTTGGATTTAGAAACAAAGCCTATATACTTTCCATTTTTAATGACCGGAAGGTTCCACGCCCCACTATCCTGAAATTTTTGCATTACCTGTTGCATATTATCCTTACCGTAGAATATATGTTCTGGAGCGTTATGCATAAACGTCTCTATTCGGGTTGTTTTATACAATGCGGTGTCGAACATAAATTCACGTATGTCGTCCAATAGTATAATGCCTACCAAGGAATTGTTGGTATCCACTACCGGGAAAATGTTTCTTGCCGATTTGGCAACGGACTCGTGCAACATAGCTCCCAAGGTCATATCCGGGCGTACGGTCTTAAAGTTCTTTTCAATGATATCATCAAGCTGCATAAGTGTCAAAACCGCTTGGTCTTTGTTATGCGTTAACAAATCACCGCTTTCTGCCAGTTCCCTTGTATAAATAGTGTAGTCTATCGCATTTTTGGTAATGATGTATGAAATGGAAGCGGTAATCATTAAAGGAACAAAAAGTTCATATCCTCCGGTAATCTCAGCTATTAAGAAAATGGCCGTTAAAGGGGCATGGAGTACTCCCGCAATAAGACCAGCCATACCTATCAACGTAAAGTTGCTTTCTGATACGGACAGACCGAGGCCTAGGTTATTGATGACCTTCCCCACAACGTTCCCCAATGCACTGCCCATAACCATGGTGGGAATAAAAATACCTCCTGCACCGCCTGCGGCTAAAGTGGTGGTCATGGCCACCGCCTTGAAGATGGTAATACCGAACAATAGGGCAATGACTACCCAAATATTATCCATAAATGCATCAAAAGGCGTAGTGCCCAGTGCAAGTAAGTGATTCCCGTCTAATAGGTGGTTAATAAACCCAAAGCCTTCACCGTAAAGAGGCGGAATAAAGTAGAGCATTATACCTATGGCCAATCCACCAACCAATAAACGGTATTTTGGACTTCTAAGGGGTTTAAATAGTTTCATAATACCAAAGTACATTTTGGTAAAGTATATGGAGGCTATTGCCGTACCCACACCAAGCAGAATATAAAACAAGGTGTCTCTTACCTCAAATGATTGTGTAATGGTGAATTTAAAAAGCACTTCGTTACCCAAAAAAAAGTAGGAGGTAAGTACGCCGGAAATGGAAGCGAGCAATAGGGGTAACATAGAGATCATGGTCAGGTCTAGACTAAAGACCTCCACGGCAAAGATTATCGCTGCAATCGGAGCTTGAAAGATGGAAGATATAGCCCCGGCCGAGGCACAGGCAATTAGTAATGACCGTGTTTTGGTATTGATATGAAAGAGTTGTCCAAGATTGGAACTAATGGCCGCTCCAGAGGCCACCGCGGGTCCCAATAAACCTACCGAACCACCAAAACCGACCGTTAGCGGTGCTGCAACAAGTTGGGTTAGTATCTGTTTTTTGCTGATGATACCTTTGTTTTTTGAAAGCGAGAACAAAATGGATGAAACGGCATGTTTCAATTTTTCTTTATGGATGTATTTTACGTATAGAAAAACCAGCGTTAATCCTAGGATAGGAAGTACAAAGTAAAGTTGATTCCTTGTAAGGATAATACCATTCTCTAAAGAGGCCTCTATAAAATAGGTGATGTTCTTTAGGGTTACCGAAGCTAGGCCAGCTAATAGTCCAACGATTACGCTAAGAATGTAAATAAAGGTTTTGTTGGAAATATGTTTGTACCTCCACTTATATATACGTTTTAAAAGACTGTTTTTCTGGTTGGGCATTACTGTGCTTTACTCGATAACCGAGATTAAAAATACTCCTAAGCTTCCCTCGGAGTAATTTTCTTCTTAAAAATAATCTATTTTGTTAGACGATTTTTTAAACAGCGCAGATCTCGTTATAATTACAGCGTTTTCAATGGACTTCCTTGTCCTTTAAAAAAGGGAAATAAGTCGTATTGACTTTACCTCATCATTGGATACGAATGGAATTCGTAGAACCAGAAAATTATAATTAAAGAAAATTACAAATCTAATTTCAAGTTCAATTCCTTTAATTGTTCGTCATCAATAGCGGCAGGAGCGTCAATCATTACGTCACGGCCACTATTATTTTTAGGAAAGGCGATAAAATCACGTATGGTTTCCTGTCCGCCTAAAATAGCTACTAGTCTATCCAGGCCAAAAGCAATTCCACCGTGCGGAGGTGCACCATACTGGAAGGCGTCCATTAAAAACCCAAATTGTTCCTTGGCTTCTTCAGGGGTAAACCCTAAGTGACGGAACATGGTAGCTTGGGTTTCTTTATCATGTATACGAATGGAGCCACCGCCTATTTCATTCCCGTTCAATACCAAATCATAGGCATTGGCGCGTACGGCTCCCGGATCTGTTTCCAATAATGCTAACTGGCCCGGTTTCGGTGAAGTAAACGGATGGTGCATGGCGTGGTAATGACCGGTCTCTTCATCCAATTCCAATAAAGGAAAGTCTACCACCCATAATGGCGCAAATTCAGTATTTTTTCTTAGGCCCAATCGTGTGGCCAACTCCATACGTAAAGCACTTAATTGAGCTCGTACCTTGTTCGTTGGTCCCGATAGCACGCAAATAAGATCTCCCGGTTTGGCTCCCGTTGCTTCTGCCCACTTGGCCAAATCCTCTTGGTCATAAAATTTGTCCACAGAAGATTTAAAACTGCCATCCTCATTACACCGGCAGTACACCATACCCAAAGCGCCCACTTGTGGTCTTTTAACCCAATCTATCAGTTTGTCAATTTCCTTGCGTGTATACGTATTTGCACTCGGGACGGCAATACCTACGACCAATTCGGCCTTGTTGAAGACATTGAATTCTTTGTGTTGAGTCACGTTGTTCAATTCGCCGAACTCCATGCCAAAACGAATATCCGGTTTATCGTTACCGTACTTGGCCATGGCTTCATCATAGGTCATTCTAGGAAAGCTATCTACGGTAATACCATTTATCTCTTGTAACAGATATTTTGTTAAACCTTCAAATACATCCAATATATCCTCTTGCTCAACAAAAGCCATTTCACAATCTATTTGTGTAAATTCCGGCTGGCGGTCCGCTCTTAGATCTTCATCCCTGAAACATTTTACAATCTGAAAATATTTATCCATACCACCTACCATAAGCAATTGCTTAAAGGTTTGTGGCGATTGTGGTAATGCATAGAACTGTCCTTCGTTCATACGACTAGGCACCACGAAATCGCGGGCACCTTCTGGTGTGGATTTAATCAAATAAGGTGTCTCTACTTCTATAAAATCTTGGTTAGACAGGTATTTTCTAACTTCCATGGTAACCTTACTTCTGAAGATGAGGTTGTTTTTTACCGGATTTCTACGAATATCCAAGTAACGATATTTCATACGCAAATCTTCTCCACCATCCGTTTCGTTTTCTATGGTAAAAGGAGGAGTCTTGGATTCGTTCAAGACAATAAGTTCTTCAACTAAAACTTCAATATTTCCTGTTGGGATGTTGGCGTTCTTAGAGGCACGTTCAATTACTTTACCCTTTACTTGTATAACAAATTCGCGACCAAGATTTCTCGCTTGTTCCAACAACTCGGGGGAAGTCCGGTCCGCATCAAATACCAATTGTGTAATTCCGTAACGATCTCTAATGTCTACCCAAACAACAAAACCCTTGTCCCTTGTCTTAGATACCCATCCAGAAAGTGTGACAGCACTATCAATATGTGATTCTCTTAATTCTCCGCAGGAATGGCTTCTGTACATGGTCGTATCTTTAAATAAAGGGCAAATTTAAGAAGTCTCATCCATTAAATATCTATCTAAATTGGAGGTTTTATAGGTGAAACAGCAAATTCAAATATGTTAAAGTGTTTAATTTAATGGTCTAAATATCAATAAATTAGATTTTCAATGTTAATTTAATGTAAATTAAAAGTTATGTAATAATTTATTTATTGTAAAATAATTCTAACTTTGTAACGTTAATGTTAGATAAATATCAATTTAAAAGAATTATATCATGAAAAAAATACTAATAATAGCTTTGATGTCATTTTCATTAGGAGCCTTTGCCCAAGACATAGCTCCGAAATTTGAAAAAGAAGGAGACATGGTCAAAGCGACTTATTTTCATGCTAATGGTGCAGTGGCGCAGCAGGGTTATTTCCTGAACGAAAAACTGGAAGGTGAATGGATTATGTTCAACGAAAAAGGTGATAAAATTGCAATGGGAAACTACGTAAAAGGTGCCAAAACAGGAAAATGGTTGTTCTGGGAAGGTGATGTGCTAAGAGAAGTTAATTTTGATAACAACAAGATAGCTGCTGTAACCAATGCGAAACAAAGTAGGTCTCTTGCAAAGGACTAACGATAATTTATGTAATGGAAAAAGCCTGTACTTTCAAAGTACAGGCTTTTTTTAGTGTTCATGTTTATTTAAGCTGCCGCTTCTAAACGATCTGTTACGGCATTTTTACTTCCACGACCTCTTATGGCAGTTTTAATTCTGTATACGATATTGAACAATACCGGCACAATGATCAGGGTAAGGAAAGTGGCTACTATCAAACCAAAAATTACGGTCCAGGCCAGAGGACCCCAGAAAATAACGTTATCTCCGCCGATATAAATTTTTGGGTCAAATTGAGAGAACAACGAAAAGAAATCTATGTTGAGTCCTATAGCTAAGGGGATTAAACCCAGCACTGTTGTAATCGCCGTTAATATTACAGGTCTTAATCTGGCTTTTCCACTTTTAACAATGATTTCGGTAGCTTCATCCATAGGTAACAAGTCTTTATCCTCTAAATCAAGTTTAACCTTTCTACGATCTATCAATATCTGTGTATAATCTAGAAGTACTACTCCATTGTTTACCACAATACCGGCAAGGGAAATAATTCCCATCATGGTCATAAGAATTACAAAGGACCACCCAGTGAGCATTAGTCCTCCGAATACTCCGATAAAACTTAAGAATATAGCAATCATTATGATCAGTGGTTTGGAAATACCACCGAATTGAAAAATGAGAATAAGCATTATAAGCCCAAGTCCCGAGAAAAATGCACCTACTAAAAAGTTCATTTGTTTATTCTGTTCTTCAATTTCTCCAGTAAAATCTACCTTTACCGTATCTGGAATACCTTCGTAGTTTTCCATTACTTTTTTAATTTCCTCCACGACCAAGGCCGGGTTACCTCCTGCTTTAAGTCCGGAATATACCGTAACTACCCTATTACCGTTACGATGCTTTATAGCACTATAGCCAGACGAGTTTTTCTGTGACGCCACGGCAGAGACGGGAACCTCTTTTATTTGACCGGTAGCAGGGTCCCTGAAAATTATATTTTGATTGAAAAGGGCATTCTTATCAAAACGGATATCCTCGTTAAAGCGCACGTTAATATCATAATCGTCGCCATCTAACTTATAAACACCCGCTTTTTCCCCAAATAGAGAACGCCTTAATTGTTGCCCTACCTGACCAACGGCTACACCCAGTTCTCCTGCTTTTTGACGGTCTACCGTTACCTGCATGGAAGGTTTGCTCTTATTTACATCAATCTTCAATTCTTCTATGAAGGCGATGTTTTTTGTATTGATAAAGTTTCTGATATCTTCAGCCGTTCCAATTAATTCGTTATAGTCCTTACCTTCCAGTTCAATATTTACGGGGTATCCCGGTGGTGGGCCATCTGCATTCTTTTCAACGGAAATAGAAACGCCGGGATAGATACCTGTTAGGCTTTCCTGAATTTCACCACGCAACTTCTCCGTATCCAGGCCGTTTCGGTATTTATACTCTCTCATAGAAACGGTAACCTTACCACGGTGCGGCATCTCTGCTGAGGAGCCACCATCGGTCTGGGGGTTTCCGGCACCTTCCCCAACTTGAGAAACGGCAGATTCTACCAAGTAGTTCTCTCCGTCCGGGTCTATATACATTTCTCTATTGACAACCTCATAAACACGATCCTCTATGGCTTTGGTAAGTGTGTTGGTTTTGGTGATGGAAGTCCCTTCAGGATACTCAATATAGACGTATATTTCGTTGGGGGTGTTCTCCGGGAAGAACTCGATTTTTGTTCTGCCAGAGCCTACCGACATGCCGAAGAGCATAAAAGTTGCTATCAATAAAGCGAAGGTGATTCCGAAATACCAGTACACGTTTTTGCCTCTTAAAGCGTGTTTTATGCGCCTTTCGTACCAATTTTCAAAACGCACCATGGTGCTGTTCTGAAATTTCGTAGCCCATTTCTTTATGGCGTATTTATATACCCAAAAGAGGATAGCGGTAAAAATCATTACCGTACCCAGACCTCTCATGGCACCACCGAAGATGAGTATGAAAATACCAAAACCGCTCAGTATGGCACTAATGCGCAATAGTTGTTTCTTAGTAAGTTCTTTCTCTTCCGTGTCCATAAACTGTGAAACCAACATGGAGTTCATGAAGATGGCTACGAATAGTGATGATCCTAAAACAACGGATAAGGTTATAGGAAAGAAAATCATGAATTGACCGAATATACCCGGCCAAAATGCCAACGGAACAAAGGCTGCTACCGTGGTAACCGTAGATATGATGATCGGGAACGCAATTTCCCCTATTCCCTTCTTTGCAGCCTCTGTGCGGCTCATGCCCTCACTCATTAAACGATACACGTTTTCTACCACTACGATACCATTATCCACCAACATTCCAAGCCCCATGATCATTCCAAAAAGAATCATGGTATTTAAGGTGTAACCCGCTAAGTTTAGCACAGCAAAGGATATGAACATGGACATGGGTATGGCAAATCCTACGAACAACGCATTCCTAAAACCGAGGAAAAACATTAAGACGGTGACCACCAGAATAATACCAAAGATGATGTTGTTCACCAAATCATCTACCTGGTTCAAAGTTCTATCCGATGAATCGTTGGCAATTGATATATTCAGGTCAGCGGGATAGTAATTCTCCTGAGCTTTTTTGACTATTTCGCGAATTTGTGTAGTGGCGGCAATCGTATTTTTGCCGGACCGTTTTTTTATATCCAGCATTACTACACTTTCCCCAAATTCACGTGCATAAGTGGTTTTTTCCTTTTCCTGAAAATACACTTTGGCAATATCCTTAAGGTAGACGGAGCCATTTTCCGATTTTACTACGAAATTGTTCAGTTCTTCCGGTTTTTCAATCTCGCCCAATACGCGGATGGTACGCCGTTGTTCCGAAGTTTTAATATTGCCAGCGGACATGGTCATGTTGCCATTACTGATGGCACCGATTACATCTTGAAAATTTACTTTGGCCGCCATCATTTTATATACATCAACAGCTACTTCTACCTCTTTCTTTTGCGCACCGCGAATATCCACTTGTTTTATTTCCGGTAAATTTTCAATTTCTTCCTCTAAGTATTCCGCAAATTCTTTTAGTTTTTCTACTGGATAATCCCCCGTGAAATTCACGTTCATGATGGGAAAGGATTCCGCAAGATTAAGGTCAAAGATATTTGGCTCTACCTTAGCACCGTTGAAGGTGGGCCAATCTTCACTGGCTTTTTCCCCGTCTACTTCATCCTTTACCTTTTGTTTGGCCTGTTCAACGGTGATGTCCTCATCGAATTCGACCGTAATAATAGAATAATCTTCTTGAGAGGTAGAGGTGGTTTCCACTACATTACTCACATTTTTTAGTCGGTCTTCAAGAGGGTCGGTAAGCAATCGTTCAATATCCTCAGCGGTATTTCCCGGATAGGGGGTACTCACGTATATTTTGGTCTCCACAATTTCTGGATAATCTTCTCTGGGCATGGCCTGATACCCTGAATAGCCTATTAAAAGGAAGAGTGCAATCATTACATAGATTACAGATGGATTATCTATGGCCCAGGACGATAAGCTAAATTCTTTGTCGGCGTTTTTCTTTTGTTTACTCATTTTAAGTCTTTAGTTATTGTTTTTATGAGTGAGTAATTACACTAAAAACATTTCTAGTTGTTACTTAAGTTTTTATGCTAATTATGTAGATGCTAGTCCGTACTTAAAATCTGTACGCTTTGACCATCCTTTACGCTCCTTGCTCCTTCTTTTATGAGCAAATCTCCAGCTGTAATTCCAGATAATACTTCAACCATGTTACCTTGTGTACGTCCGGTAGTGATAATCCGTCTCTTTGCCGTCGCCTTGTCCTCTGTTCTGTCGCTCGCAATATAAAGGTATTGTTGTCCTTCTGCATTTTCTGAAATAATCCCTTGTGGAACTAAGACCGCGGCTTCTGAAGAGTAATCATTGAGGCTTACTTTTGCCGTTAAATTCGGTTTTATCGTATTATCCCTATTAGGAACAGCAACCTCTACTTTAAATGCCCTGTTTCCTGGGTTGATAAAATTTCCGGTCTGTCTTATTTCAGAAATTAGCGTGTCGCCTAAGACAGGAAAATATACTATGGCGGAATTTCCTTTTTTAATATCACCTAAATACGTTTCAGGGACATCTATCGCTATATACATATCAGAAAGGTTCACTATTCTAAATACTTCCGAACCTGGGCCTGGTGCAACTACCGTTCCTTGATCTTTTATCACATTATCTATAATGCCGGAGAAAGGGGCTCTGATGGTTGATTTTCCTAACTGACTTTTAATTTGCTTTACGGCACTTTGCGCTGCTTCGTAGGTTGTTTTTGCCTGCAGATATTGTATTTCAGAGCCAATTTTCTGATTCCAAAGACGCTCTTGCCTTTCAAAGGTTGTTTTCGCCAAATCTGCTTGGGTCTCTAATTGTGAAAGTTGACTGGCCATACCACCATCATCAATGGAGGCCAATAGCTGCCCTTTGGAAACTTGCTGTCCTTCTTTTACATAAACACGTTGCAGCGTACCCTGCATTTCTGGGTAAATGAGCACGTTCTGTTTTGTAGTAACATCGCCTTGAAGTTCCAAAAAGTGGTCAAACTTTTCTGTTTTCGCAGTAATGGCTGAAACAAGGGGTAGATTACCTTCCCCGGTCTGCGCGGCAATCGCAGAATCTAGCTGCTTAATCTCTTGACCTAAGTTTTTATAAGCTTCTGAAATCTCATTTTTCCTTTCCCTAATCGTTTCAAGGTTCCCTTCAGCGATAAGTTCTGTTACGGATTTCTCGTTAGAACCTCCGCAAGCTGTTAATAGAATTGCAAGGAATAAAAAATAACTAATGTTTTTCATTTGTAATACGTTTAATAGTTTATAAGGTTGAAAAGTTTAGGTTTTTATCTAGATTTTTCATGCCAATTGTGATTTTCTTAGTGCGTTCAACATTGCAGTAATCTCCGTTAGTTCTGTTCTAATAAGTTCGTAGTTTTCATTGGTTAGAAATTCCAAATCATTTGATACTATAGTTTGATTCAATAGTTCTAGTGCCGAACCATATGCTATTTCTGTAAAACGAGCTTTATCTTTTGCTGTATGTCTACCCGTTCCCTCTGCAATATTTGAGGAAATTGAAATGGCACAACGCCGCATTTGAGATATTAAGCCAAACTTTTCGTCATCTGGGAAAACCTTGGTTGTTTTGTAAATCATAATGGCCAGATTTCTTGATTTCTGCCAAACTTTTAATTTTTCAAAAGAGAATAATCTCATAGTTAACTTCTAAACCATTAAACTTTATAAACTTTCGTTTAGAATAATTTCCAATGCCGTTTTTTTGTTAATTACCTCTACCATACTTTGTAAATAACCTTGTTGCGCATCATAGAGTTGTGTCTGTGCCTGGCGAAGTTCAAAACTACTTGCAAGACCTTCTGCGTATTTAATCTGATTTTTATTTTCTATGCGCTCCGCTAGGTTAAGGTTATTCTTTGATGTTTGATATTGTTCTATGGCCAAAGTGTAATTACTTTTTGCAGTCTGTAACTGAAGACGTATCTGTTGCTCCGCCTCCGTGAGCTGCGTCTTGGCTTTTTCCAGGGCTATTTTGGCTCTAGCCGTGCTGGCACTTCTTTTTCCTGAACTGAAAATGGGAATGCTCAGGTCTACGCCAACCGTAGAAAATTCAAACCATTGTTGTCCGTTATCAAAAAAAGAGAAATCCTCTCCAAAAGATAGACCACCGTAAGAGGCAAATGCGT
Source organism: Maribacter sp. 4U21 (assembly GCF_002742365.1). Taxonomy (NCBI): domain Bacteria; kingdom Pseudomonadati; phylum Bacteroidota; class Flavobacteriia; order Flavobacteriales; family Flavobacteriaceae; genus Maribacter; species Maribacter sp. 4U21. The sequence goes on along the minus strand of NZ_MDGN01000051.1, from coordinate 21,925 downwards.
TAAGCGTTGGTAAGGCCCTGCTTTTGGCGAGTTTCCATTCAAAATACCGCTGTTCGTTAAGATTGGTAATTAATTTATAATCGACATTATTTTCAATAGTCAATTCACTTTCTAAAAGATTAAAATCTATTTGAGTTTGCGTAAGATTGTCTAAATTTTCCTCTAATCGGGTAGGTGCATCTAACTCGATTCCCATCACCAAATTGAGCATTTGAAGGGTAATTTCCTCCAAGCGCATGGCATTTTTCAATTGGTTGTCTATTGAGGATAGCGTAATTTGTAACTGCTCAACGCTTTCTTCATCTCCTAAGCCATTTTCGTAGATTTTTGTGGTCTCAAAAAGTGTTTTTTCCAATGTTTCCTTATTCTTTTGTAGAATTAGCACACTTTCTTGAGATAACAATACATTGCCGTAGGCCTCCACTACGGCCTTTCTTACTTCCTGTTCTGTCTTTTCTTTGTTATTGGCGCTATAACTTAAAAAGGATTTGGTTGCCTGTACGCCCACAATGTAGGATCCATCAAAAAGTTGTTGTCTTAATGTTGCTGCGGCATTGACCTGTTGCGGCTGACCAAAGACTACTTCTACGAAGGTGCCGGGCTCACCACCTGCAATTTCCCCGGGTAGTTGCACCACCTGCTGAATTAATTGATTCTGATAATTAACAGCACCTGTAATCTGCGGAAGCCCGGTGGCTATGGTCTCCCATTTCTGTTTTTTAGCGGCCAACACATCGCGATCCGCATTGATGGCACTATAATTATTCTCAAGTGCAAAGCTTATCGCTTCTTGAAGTGTAAAACTATAGGTCTTTTCTTGGGCAAAAGACCAACTACCTATGCACAATGCCAGTATTAGTAATCTGATTGGTTGCATTTATTCTTGGTTTGAATTGATGATTTTATTTAATGTTTTCCTTCCCTTAGGAGTTACTATTCCTCGTAAATGATACTCTAGATAATCATCCATTAATTGAGCGATTGGAAATTTATTCAATGGAAACAATTTTTGATCTTTTATACTAGTTACTCCAGAGAAATAGATTCTGGAAACAAATTCCACGTTCAGATTTTCCCTGTATATTCCCAAACCAATACCCCTGTTTACATTGTCTACGACGCAATCTTGCATCATTTCAAAATGCTTTTTCTTTAAGGCTAAATGTGTTTCCGGATAATACTTTTGAAGCTGATATTCTGGTGAGGATTTCTCACCTTTAAGGTGCAGCATAACAAACTTTTTAATTTCGTAAAGCTCTTCAATCGGATTTTTTTTCAACGCTATTATGGCATCAATACCGGTGCGTATAAACTCAAAGAGATGAAGTGTACATTGTTGTACTAAGTTTGTCTTATTATCATAATGACTATAAATAGTTTTTTTTGAAATACCCATTTCCGCAGCCAGATCATCCATAGTCACACTTTTGAAACCTTGTTCCAAGAATAGTTCAGTTGCCTTAATTAAAATGTTTTCTTTCATAGCGAAAGCAAATGTACGTCAGGAAACTTTAAAAACATTAAAAGTTTCCTGAGTTTTACACTTTTTTAACACATTCTTAATTGTATGGTCACACTTTTTTATCGGTAATCGTTCTACCATCTGATTTTTCTTGCAGGCTTGCCGTATATGCGGATTTAGCATTAAGACTCCAGTAAAATGGTCTGGTTGGATATTTGTACTTTCTCTTATCTAAATTATTTTTCGCTGCGCTCATTATTCCTCTTTTTTAATTCTTTCTAAATAATTATTGTAAGCTTCCTCGCCTTCCGCTTTCCAGAATTCATCATAGTGTTGCCACTCTGAAAAATCTCTTCGTAGTGATACACATTTTTTAGAACTAGAGCGGGTCTTGGATTTACTACTGCTCCTAGGTCCTTCTCCACCGCCAAAACCAAAAATTATTTTGGCTAAGATTAAAATACCTACCGCTTGCCAATACCCAACTGTAGGCAGGCCAAAAAGTTCTGGCATGAGCCAATTCCATAAGCGCATAACTACATACCCTACCAAAAAGGCAATTGCTAACCCAAGCACTATAAAGAATAGTACTTTACAGATTTTGACTACGTAATATTTTACTTTGTTCTCTACTTGCCTTTCTAAATGATCTTTGTACTCCATATCTTATTTTTTTATTGTTTCATTTCTAAATGTTTTACTAATAATGCTATTGCCCTGTGTCTTCTAGACATCAGTGTTCCTTGAGGAATTCCTGTCTCTTCTGAAATTTCTCTGTAGGTATATCCTTCAAAATCAACCGCCAGTATAATATCTCTGTAAGGCGGTTTTAAGGCGGTTATCGCTTGCTTCAACTTTTCCCTTAACCGCTCTGAATATGCCATCGTTGGGCCTTCATAGAACATTGCGGTGAAATCCGTCCAAAGTCGCTCAATGTCTTTCTCATCGTTAATGCTTTCTTTTTTAGTTCGCATAATGTCGATAATCCTATTTTTAACGGCATTGTAAACAAACCCTCCCACATTTTTAATAGGAATCGCATTGGGTGGTCTTGAAAAAATTCTTAAAGCCACGTCTTGTATGATATCTTCAGCATCACTTTCCGTAGTGTGCTCAATTTTAGAGCGCACATATCTTTTTAAAGACTGGTATTCGTCTCTAAAAAAATCATTCAGGTTGTTATTATCTTGTTTCTCAGAAACCATTGACGGTTTTTAAAGCGATCCTTATTAGTAAAGACGACGAATTAAAAATCTATTGCATTTTTTCTATCTATTTTCTTTATATCATTTGACGGTTATATGAACTATTTGTAACAATGGATGTATTTTTGAAAAAAATTCGACTATGCTCTCCATAGAAAAGTATCGTAATGATTTTATCTCTTATTTGGAATCCAAAACGGAGACAAAGGAGCCAAAAAACCTTTATGCGCCTATCACCTATATCTTACAATTAGGTGGTAAACGCTTGAGACCGGTATTGGTTTTATTAACCGCACAGCTCTTTGAAAAGGATCATACCGATGCTTTGGACGCTGCATTGGCTATTGAAGTGTTCCATAATTTTTCATTGGTACATGATGATATTATGGATGATGCCCCCAAAAGACGTGGTAAACCCACGGTTCATGAAAAATGGGACACAAATACGGGCATTTTATCCGGAGATGCTATGCTAATTATGGCGTATCAACTATTTGAAAATTATGAAGTTCATATTTTCAAAGATTTAGCAAAATTATTCAGTAAAACAGCTTTAGAAGTTTGTGAAGGCCAACAGTACGATGTTGATTTTGAAACCAGGGAAGATGTTACCCTTGAAGAGTATCTTAAGATGATAAAATACAAAACTGCTGTTTTAGTAGCGGCTGCCATGAAAATGGGAGCTATTGTTGCCGAAGCCTCAGAAAAGTCTCAAGAAGTACTGTATGCTTTTGGTTTGAATCTAGGGATTGCTTTTCAATTACAGGATGATTATTTGGATGTGTACGGCGACCCTTTAACCTTTGGGAAACAAGTTGGGGGAGATATTATAGAAAACAAAAAGACCTATCTCTTTATCAAGGCAATGGAGGCAGGCACCGTAAGTAACCGAAAACAACTTATGGACCTCTACTCCATACAACCTAAAGAAACGGACAGTAAAGTAAAAGCGGTTAGAACAATTTTCAGCGAAAGTGGAGCAGCCACTGCTACCCAAGACGCTATCGTAAGCTATACCAAAAAAGCTTTTGCGGTATTAGAGAGTTTAGAGTTAACACAAGAAAAAAAGGATATTCTCAGAGCTTTTGGTGAGAATCTTATGCGAAGAACTGTTTAGAATAAGCGTTTTATCAAAGCAGTCGTAAATGGTATTTTAGGACAACCTAAAATGTAGTAGATGTCTTCCATGACGCTAGTATCTTCGTCTAAGAATTTAAAGATCAATTGAGGATTCCTTTCCTTAAAGAGTTTTTGGAATATTAAATGTCCGCTTTCATTCTTGCTATGAAGTACGTCTAGAAGAAGTAGGTCGTAATACCAAAAGCGATTCTTAAAATCTAATTCCTTTAACGGCCTGCCGGTTTTTAAGAAGGTTATAAGTTGTGGAATTTTTTTTGAGGTACTCATAAAGGTATAGCCAGTACTAGGTTTGGCCCATCCGCCGGCGGTACCGATGAACCGAATTTTATCAGTGTGGTGTTCCTTAAAATCGTAACATGTCATGGGTATGCTCCCTTGTTCTTTTTCCAATATTTCGTACACTGAGCAATCTAGATTGTTATGTAGGTACTCCTTTATGGCCTTTTCGTATTCTTCTTTTGGAAGAAGCTTATCAGAGAACAAGGTGTATTCAATAAGTGCCGTGTCATCACTGTAGGGTAGTATGTACATAAACCTGGTATTCCCTTTCTGTGCTATGGAGAAATCCATATAGGTGGCTTGACTAGCGTCAAAAATTGGTTTTTTAGTTTTTACCACCCATCCTATAAAATGCTGTTGAAGTACAGGGTATTTATTCTGCTGGGTCGCCATTTCATAGTCGAAAATGCTATTTAATACTTCCTTGGTCGAATAGGTTTCTGCCGAGGTGTGTACGTACACCTCTTCTTTTTGCTCCTCTATATTGGTAACGCTTTCAGTCTTGAAGGTAATGTTGGGATAGCTTCTTATACGGGCTAAATAGGCAGAATAGAAATCTATACCACGGACCATTTTATAAGTATACGGAGCTATATCATACCGCTTGGAAAAACCCTTTCCTGCGAAAAAAATATGGTCCCATTTCTTATAAACAATAGCGTCGAATGTACCTTCTCCTTTTTCCCAAAAACACCATGTGCGATCATTGGTTTCCTTGGTTTCTTTATCAAGCAATAGAATGGATTTTGTTTCAAAAAAGACATCTTTCCCCATAGCGTCCGCAAGCATAAGACCTGCTGCTCCTGCTCCTATAATGATGTAATCGTATTGTAATTTGGGCATCAATCAAAAATAACAATTAATAGCCTTGTATTTAAAATAAGAATAGGTTATTCAATTTATTCTGTAACGCATACCAAAAAATCCGCGAATACCTTGGTTTGGACCATAAACATAGGAGGAATCAAAGGTAAGGGCATTTGGATTATTAGGTGTGGCAAGGGGGTTGCCGTTGGAATCAAAAGCCACTTCCTTATCAAAAGGGTCGTTTGCTCTGGCTATAATGAAGGGATTGCCTCTGTTAGGGGTCCAGTCCAAAAGATTTTTAATACCTCCGTAAAATTCAAAGTCCGCTAAACCTTTATAGGTGAACTGTATGTTTTGGATACTCCAAACGGGTGAAAAGTCTCTTCGGGGGTCGGTATTCCCTAAAACGGGTAGTCTCATAGGACCATAAAGATTTCCTGTGTAATCTATACTCAGGTCAAGGTTTCTAAACGTGTAACCAATATTCCAGGTTGCAGTATAACTCTCTGTCAAGATTTGCCTTTGTTTAACTCCGCTTTCAGTCTGTGCAACATCTTGAAAGGTAGCCCCAAGTAAAAATTTGAATCCATTTGGGAAGACAACATCAATATTGGCATTAACTCCTTGAGAAACCGATTTTCCATCTAAATTATCGTAAATAATCTGATTGGGGTTGGTGTCGTAATCAGGTAGTATTGCATTGCTAAAGTTGGTATAAAATGCGGAGGCATCCAAACTTATAAACGTTCCGTTATCACCGTATATCTTTTTAAGATAATTTAGGTTAAAGTTGAATGAACGCTCCGGATTTAGTTCTTCCGTTACCACCACTTCCCTTGCCCCGGTCAATGCTGCATGATCTTCCGTAAAAAGATTTACGACCCTAAAACCTGTTCCTGCATTAAACCGGAGAATGTCGTTATCGGTTATTTTCCATCTGTAAGCGGTTCTGGGGGTAAAAATGTTACCGTGTCTTTTGTCATAATCATAGCGCATACCCAATAAAAGGGAATGCTTCTTGGAGAAGGCTATTTCATCTTGTACGAACAGACTAGGAATAACAATTTCATCTGGCTCAATGGTAGCCGTTGTATTGTCGTCGTAGTAGTTATAGCGAAGTGCAGCACCGAATAATACGTCATGATTACCCCATATTTTATCCCAAGTTAGCTGTGTAAAACCAATCCTTTGGTCTGCCAAATACGAAAGGTCTCCATAAACCGAGTTTTGATTATGGTCGTTGTAAGAGAAAGAAAGCATTACTTTTTCGTCTACGGGTAGTTGATATTTTCCAATGATTTCCCATCGGCGGGTATAAATACTTTCCCCATAAACTTCATTTCCTCCTCTAAATGCGGGAGTCCATTGGAGCTCCCCTCCCCATCTATCTTCATAGAAGAAGCGACCGGCTAAGGAGAGAATTCTGGACTTACTCCGCTTAAAGTTCCACTTTTGAAAGATAGAAATACGGTCCTGTAGGGTGAGGTCAGTAAAATTATCCCCGTTATTATCTATGATCTCATCATAGTTGAAATAGTTTACTCCCAGTAACATATCCGTCTTTTGTCCAATCGCTATTTTAGCGCCAACATCCAAGTTGTATTCACCCCAGCCCGTGGCGAAAGCATCGGCAAAAAAATCCGGGGCTTCCAAGGAATTCTTGGTAATGATATTAATGAGTCCACCTACGGCTTCGCTTCCATATAAACTGGAGGCGGGACCCTTAACAATTTCAATCTGATCTATGAGCGAATTTGGTATTCCTGTTAGGCCGTAGACCGTGCCCAGGCCGCTGACAATTGGCATGCCATCAATTAAAACCAAGGTGTATGGACCTTCTAGACCATTAATATGTATATCACCTGTGTTACAAACGTTACAATTAATCTGTGGTCGCACGCCGTTCACATTCTGTAAGGCTTCAAAAATACTTGCGGTAGGATTTTTTTTCAAGAATGTAGGGCTATATACTTCTACGGGGACCGGACTCTCTGAACGTCGTACCGCTTTTAAAGTTCCGGTTACGACCATTTCATCCAATGCTTCCATAGATGGAACAAGTTCAATATCTAAAAGTCTAGTTTGTCCTTTGTTCAGTTCGATATTGGTGCTAAAAGTATGATAACCCAGTACCGAAACGATAATTCTTTGTGTTCCGCTCTCAAGATTATTTAATTGATACGTACCATTCTCGTCAGATGTAGTTCCCGTCTGGGTATTTTTTAAATAAATGTTGGCAAATGGTACGGGTGCTCCCTCGGAGGAAATGGCCCCTAAAATGCTCCCTCTCTGTGCATTACAAAAAGAAGAGAACAGAAATAAAAGAGAAAAATAAAGATATAGCTTTTTGAACACTCTTGAATAATATTTAAATAAATCAAAATATTAATTTAGACAAAGCTAAAAATTTGTTTTTATATATAAAAATGTATTTTAGCATATATTTTAATTTGTGAATGACACTCTCTGAGGAAGACTATATCAAAGGAATTTATCACCTTAGTAAAGGCGAGCAAATTGCGATTTCTACTAACGCAATAGCTAAGCAAATGGATACCAAACCTTCTTCGGTAACAGATATGATCAAAAAGCTATCTGATAAAGACCTTATTTTCTATAAAAAATATAAAGGCGTATCCTTAACCGAACGAGGACGGTTATCCGCATTGTCCATTATTAGGAAACATCGTTTGTGGGAAGTCTTCTTAGTAGAAAAACTAGATTTTGCCTGGGATGAGGTACATGAGGTAGCGGAGCAGCTAGAACATATTAAGAGTGAACAGCTTATTGATAAATTGGAAGGCTATTTGGGAAGCCCAAAAGTTGATCCCCACGGAGATCCTATTCCCTCGAAGGACGGTAGATTTACCAAATCGGTAAAAAAGCTGATTAGTGAACTTCCTATTGGTAGTAAGGGCATTTGTATTGGTGTAAACGATTCTTCAGCGGCCTTTTTAAAATTCTTGGATAAAAATAAGATTGCTCTGGGCGATACCCTGAAAATATTGGACAAAGAGGAATTCGATGGGTCGGTACAATTAGAAACTTCTGAACAAAAACTACGTATTTCCGCTCAAATTGCATCCAATCTATTTTTAGAGATAGTGGAACAAGAGTTGAATAAAAATTAGCGCAAGATTTTATGGAACAGGTAATTAACTATTTTGAATCTATCAACCCAATTTTGGCGGCATTCTATGCAACGCTTTTTACGTGGGGATTGACCGCCCTTGGTGCCAGCCTGGTTTTTTTATTTAAAAATCCCAATAGAGCTGTCATGGATGGTATGCTGGGTTTTACAGGAGGTGTCATGGTAGCCGCTAGTTTCTGGAGTCTTTTGGCTCCGGGAATTGAAATGAGCCCCGGTGAAGGGTTTATAAAAGTAATACCCGCTGCTGTTGGCTTTGCTCTTGGTGCGTTATTCTTGTTTGGATTGGACAAAGTATTACCCCACTTGCATTTGAACTTTAAAGAAAGTGAAGCGGAGGGCGTTAAGACACCGTGGCACAGAACCACCCTATTGACACTTGCTATAACCTTACATAATATTCCGGAGGGTTTGGCGGTAGGGGTTCTCTTTGGTGGGGTAGCGGCCGGCTTTGACGGAGCAAGTATAGGTGGTGCCGTGGCTTTGGCATTGGGTATTGGTCTTCAGAATTTCCCAGAAGGCTTTGCAGTTGCGATGCCCTTGCGCCGACAAGGATTGTCTAGAAGGAGAAGCTTTATGTACGGTCAAGCTTCCGCTATAGTAGAACCAATTGCTGCCGTTATTGGTGCCTGGGCGGTATTGACCTTTCAACCTATATTACCATATGCACTTTCGTTCGCTGCAGGAGCGATGATTTTTGTGGTAGTGGAAGAAGTAATTCCCGAAACACAGCAAGATAAACACTCTGATGTTGCCGTATTGGGCTTTATTGGAGGATTTATAGTGATGATGACCTTAGATGTGGGATTAGGATAATACTTACTTTAAAATGAATTTTTACGAGATATATTATAGCAATGGCGATTATGCTGTCATCCGTCACGGTGGGTGCGCAAATCGAAGTCTTGAATATTCAGAGAGAAATAGATACCAGCGTTTGGAGACCTTTTCAAAAGGCTTTTGAAGCCTTGGACGGTGAGGCTTTAAACAGAACTTATGCGAAAGAGGTATTGCGGGTTACACTAAATGGCATAGATACCAACAATAGTTTTAAGTCTGACAATATAAAGCGTTTTGATAAAAATAGGGAGGATGGAGCCAGTATAACGCTAGATTTTTGGTTTGATAGCAGACACACCAATGAAACAACGTCATATGAAGTTGGTTTTTATAAAATAGGAACCACCTATACGGGAAAAGAACTTAGCTATAATTACGGACAGTTTCATATAGTCATTAAAAAGATTGATGGCCATTGGAAAATTACCCAAGATTGGGATACTACACATATTAATGGTAATAACATCTCCCAAGAAGACTTCCAAAAACAAGAGTTCTTAAAATTTTAGGGTGTATTATTCCTTCAACATACAATAGAAATCCTATCCGACTTATTAGTTGTTCCGCTCAATAGAATCCATCAACTCATACCCTTGGTTAACTCCTTTTTCAAGGGCAGGGACTCCTTTCTCCATCCATACGGGTTTTGGAGCGCCCTTGAGATAGTAATCGAAAAATTGGGCCATTCTTAGGTTAAAATCTTTTCTGTTCTGTAATTTTAATGGCCAATGTGGTTCCCCATTGTAGTTTAGAAACCAAGATGGTTTTCCCAACCTTCTAAGGCTAACGAAGAATTCAATACCTTGATACCAAGGCACATGGCCATCTGCATCGTTATGCATGACCAATAGTGGTGTATTTATTTTATCGATGTTGAAAATTGGGGAGTTTTCTATATAACGCGCTGGGTATTCCCACGGTGTACCTCCGATTCTACTTTGGGTATGTTCGTACTGAAATTGTCTACTAAGCCCTGTCCACCAACGAATACCTCCGTAGGCACTAATCATATTGGGTACGGGAGCACCGGATTCAGCTGCTTTGAAAATATCGGTTTTTGTCACTAAATAGGCAATTTGATACCCTCCCCAGCTATGTCCTTGCACACCAATATTGTCCTTATCTATAAATCCTTTTTCTATAAGGGAAGTTACACCAGGAATGACACAATTATAAGCGCTTTCACCAGGATAACCTACACGATAGACCACATCAGGATTAAATATTATATAGCCTCTACTGGTATAAAAGCTATAGTTAATAGACGATCGCTCCGCTCTGGGTATTCTGTGACGGTGCAGACCGTCCGAACTACGTTCATAAAAATTTACGAGTAAGGGGTATTTCTTGTTCGGGTCAAAATTCTCTGGTTTTATAAGCATTCCGGTTAGCTCTTTACCGTCTAGGGATGTCCAATTGATAAGTTCATTGGTGCCCCAATTATACCCGCTTTGTTGCGGATTGGCATCGCTTAGCACAGTGATATTCTCAAAATCGAAGTCGGTTGTTCTTAGATTCGGGAATTCCTTAAAAGATTCCCTCGTAAATAACAGTTGTTCACTCAAGACAGCCTTTTTAGGATTGGAATACCGATATGGTCCTGATACCAGCTCGGTCAATTTTTGATTCTTTGGGTTGAAAAGTACGTAACCGGAATTCTTGGTAGTTTCATCAAATACCGTAAATAACCATTTCGTATCGGGATTTAAGAAATGTTCTTCTTTGTCCAATTGAACCAAACGGTACCTGGTCTTTGTTTCACGCCCTTTGGTTAATCTATTTCCTTCGCCTGTTTTTGGATTAAATTCCCAGATGTCGTATCTGTCATAAAGTAGAACTGAAGCATCATCTTTTGTAAAGCCGGCCATTCCATAGGCATAAGGGTGGTCTGGGTAATCATGGAATTCATTATAAAAAACCTTGTCTTTTGTTAGTGCTTTATAGATTCCCGATTTCATATCATGAGTAAACCAAGTGGTATCTACCCTGCTGTAACCATAGGCATACTTAGCCTGTGGGCTAAGCTTCATTTGAGCGGATTTTTTGATTTTCCTTACGGTTTCTCCCGTACGGACATCCAGTACGGCATAATCATATTCCTTAAAACCCTTCCATTGACTTTCTAATTCATAAGGTGTTGAGGTGCCTATTAACGCATAAGCAGCATTGCCTTCATCACCCAGTTCACTTTCTGTAAACTCGATATTTGCCAGTTGTACTAGTTTGTTATCTTTTAAATGGATTACGGTTTCAAAGGACCGTATGGTGTCATTTTTTAACTGTAGTTCTTGTACAGTGTACAACCGGGGTTCATTATAGGTCCATACCTCTACGTTCACGATTTCATCATCGGTAAGGGTAGTGTCCTTTATAACAGGAGGTTTTCTTAAACCAAAGAATAATTTGGACTCATCTTTGGAGAAATGTACTTTTCCATCAGATGAAACCAAATAATCCTTAGGGGCACTGGACGAATCAATTAGTTTTTCTGCTTTCTCAGTATCTTTTTTCCATAGAAAAAGTGCATTGGGTCGTATCTGTGCTTTGGTGGTGTCCGCATCTACCACAAAACCAAGATACCGGCCTGTCTCACTAAACTCAAGTTGGAAATATTTGGCGCTTTTTGCCGAGTGAATATTGTTTGTTTCTTCATTCTCCAAATCCATAACAACGACACTCGAGTTACTGTCTTTACCTGGACCCGTAGTACTATAGGCAAACATGTTATCCTTTTTTGAAAAGGTATAGTGCGTTACGAATTTTAAGGTATCCTCCGTATGGTCTTCGAGATTACGTAGCACTATGTGATAGCCATTTTCCTTACTTACGTTCTTTTTTTTAGGCTTTTTCTTTTGGACCGAATCTTTACTTTTTGACGTATTATCAATTTTCACCTCTTCTAGCATGTAGGCCACATAACCGGACCATTTTTCCGGTACTTTGTACGATTTTAGATTCCCTATTTTGGTAAGGCTCTTATTTTCTAGGTTGAAAATTCCTAAAGAATCCTTTGGCAAATTTTTCTTCTCTACCTTTCTGCTTTTCATGGCCCTAAGGCTATCTTTCCAAGGTTTTATTGTAAAGAACAGGTGTTTGGAATCATAACCGAATAGTCCTTGCTTCCCGCGGTCGTACGACAATAATTCCCTTCCGTCAATGTCCTTTATCTTCAGGAAATGGTCCTTTTCTCCCTTTGCCAAAGCGTAAACTACATACTTGCCATTTGGGGCTAATTTCTCTCCTTCAATAGTGCTCCAAAGCTCATAATCGCTGTGGTCCAGCACTTTTTTTGTGCGGAAACAGTCAGGGAAATAAACAGTAGCAGAAAGGGTATTATAATTTTCATAGGGTCTAATTATTTAATGCTTTTAAATATAAAGGGATTATTGGAATAATGTTTGCGTTAGAACCTTAAAAGAACATTTTTAATTATAAGAGTGAGGTGGCAATAGTGTTCTTAAGGTGTCGTTATGATTATAGTACATAGTGATATCTTTGAAGAAATTAAATTACAGTAGGTCAATAGTTAAGAATGGTATGACAAGCAAAAAAAGACATTGGTTTTGGAATTTGGTAATGATTATTACTTTCATCATATGCCTCTCTAGCTTGGTGATGCATTACAAAAATTGGGTAAAATTAGAACCTAATGAAATTCAATTACTTTCTGGATTTTATCGTGTTACTATTCCTTATGCCGACATGGATAGTGTGCTGTTCGTAGAGCGTATACCGCCAATGGAAAGATTGAATGGATTTTCTGCGTTGGAAAAGGAAAAAGGTATTTTTAGAGCATTCAAGGATTCTCTTACAGAAAGTGAAATTCATGTTTTCGTAGATAATATTTCACAACAGAAAATAAAAATAGTCTATAAGGACTCGCTCAAATTGTTCGTAAACCTTAAAGATTCTGTTGAAACATTAAACTTATTTAACCACCTACAAGAAAAAAGTTTGGATGTTACCGTTCCAAACTAGAACAATAGACACTATAATTTATAAATTATTGAAGCTATCAACGCTTCAAATCCCTATGAAAAAAATAATCAGTTCTTTTTTGATTTTAATGGTTTACACCGGTTTTAGCCAACATAATCTTAGCCTTAAGATTGAGGGTGTGCCGTCTAACGCAGGTGCTATTTGTGCCGCTGTCTATAAAGACCACGAATCATTTTTAAAGTTTGATAAGGTCTATAAAATGGGTTCTAAAAAGGCAACAGAAGGGAATACGATTATTCAAATAAACGATATTCCGGAAGGTAACTATGCCGTGGCCATTTTCCATGACGAAAACGGGAATGATGCTTTAGATACCAATATGTTCGGTATTCCCAAAGAAGCCGTAGCCTTTTCAAAAGCAAAAATGAAAATGTTCGGCCCTCCTAGATTTGACGAATGTGCATTCAAAATTGCTGGGAACACTGAAATTACAATAGTGTTAGACTAAGGAATAATTATTAGTCATACGTTGTGATTTTTATGACGCCATTAGCCGCTCTGGTGCCATACTCCGCTGCTGCAGCATCCGAAAGTATTTCTATGGTTTTTACATTAAAACTATCTACCAACTGATTTACAGAATTAAAGGAACTACCAACGATATAGGAATTAAGGATATACAGCGGTTCTTCCGTAGCACTTGCCAAAATAGAATTCGCCGTTTTGTTGATTACCGGCCTTCCGTTTCTGCGAACTATGCCGGGCAACTGTATTACCCTAGTAAGTAGGGAAACGGCACCTCTATTTTTTTCGGTGAGCTCTTGTTCAAGTTCCGATTTGGAAGTATCCTTGGATTTTGAGCTACCGCAGCTGTACAAAATTACCACAGCAATTACGGTTAAAAGTAGTGATACGTTTTTCATTATGGCGGATTATTAGCTTTCTAAATATAATCCATTTTGTTGGGTAATATGTAAATCTTTATCAGGAACTTCGTTATTCAATAATTAAAGGAACTAAACAAGGAATACTATGGTTTTACTTGCACAATGCTTGGGAGCACTTTTTGGATTATTGGCAATAGTTTTTGGCGCGTTCGGAGCGCACGCTTTAAAAAAACGTTTTAACGAGGAACAGTTGAACAGTTTTGAGACTGGGGTCAAATATCAAATGTATCATGCCCTAGTTCTATTGATGCTAGGTTTTAACCTAAACCTGGATACGTCATTGGAAAAATATATGGTGTACTGTTTTATTATCGGGATCCTTCTCTTTTCCTTTAGTATCTATGGACTATGTATTAGTTCCTCAAAAGGGAAGAAATTGAAGTTTTTAGGTCCAATTACTCCCCTTGGAGGATTATTTTTGGTAGTGGGCTGGGCGCTTTTATTGTATTCCTTTATTCGGAACTTGATTTAAAGTCTCTGCTGTTTTAGAAGCACATGTTTTCCTAGGAACTGATTTATAAGCCTAGACCATTTATTTATTGTTTAAAGAAATTACTAAACCCAATGATAAAATAGGCTTTAAAGCAATGTTCTTTTCTTTTAGAATATAAGGGCTTTATTTTTCTGCCGCCACCTCGGAGGTAAATTCTTTTATCGCAGTATTAGGCTCCATAATCGTATACCCTTTCCAGAATTCTGGGTCGTAATTAGCCATGTACTGTGGCAACACCTCGTTAGACTCTTTAAAGTTTTCAAAGGTGGTATCGCTAATTTTCTCGGTATCAAAAACAACGACCTCATAACGATTTAGTCCACCAAAGGCGGCATCGATTTTTAAATGAAGCTCATTTTGCTTTCTTCTTCCTTTTATGTTTTTATTTTTCTCAATGATCTGAACAGGTCTTCTAAAGCCAACCCTGTTTCCTTTTGTTATTTCATAATACTTTAAACCGTATAATCCATCTTCGTCCTTGCCGAACAAGATGCTGCCCTTAGCGAGATATTCATTGATAGAAATGCCCAAGAGCTTAAAGTTTCGGATGGGTTCGGTATTCTCAAAATCCATCTTTACTAGGGCAAAATCATCGGAATCAATATAAAGCTTACCGCGAAATTCTTCTGACCCCTTAGGTTCAAAACGAATAACGTATAATGCTTTCTCACCGATATAGGTAAAGTCTTCCAGTGTAAGTTCAAAACGTCTAGGTTTAAAAAGTACATTGTAGTCGGTATCCTTAAATATGGGAAGATTGCCGTACAGATTCCCTAGCGTTCTACGTTTGTAATTGGCAAAGAATTTTTTCTGATTCTCCTTTTCCTTCTTTTTGTTTTCCAGTTCTTTGTTTAAAGCCGCCACATCTGTGGAATCTACTTCTGCATCAAATAGTTCATCTGCGTCTAACCGAGTGCCGAACAAGCCGGATTTCACCTTAAAATAAGAATCGGTTTTCACGTTTTTCTTAATGATCTCATTAAAACGTTCTTCTAGGTTCTCTATATCTATACGTTTACTCTTGTCATACAGTTCAGAAGCTTTAATCAAGTCTAGTTTCTGTTCGTCATCGTCCTCACTACCATATAAATCGCCTATCATTTCCGTATAATAGGTATCCCTTTTAGGAACCGATCGTATAACACTATCCAAAAAGGGTTTGCTAAACGCAGGTATGGTAGACTCTTTTATGGTATAATCGGTTTTGATGATGGTATTTTCATACGATTCTCTCAAAAACAACCTTTTTTTGGTAAAACCCAGCCTATAGTTTTTTTCTAAGTTTTCCTCGACCAGCTCTATAATCTCTTTAGGGGTGTAATTCTTGTTGGAAACGATAACTTCCTTTAGCTCAATAGCCTTAGGACTGAGATAGATGGAACTTTCTTTGAATTCTTCAATAGGTTTGCCTAGAGACTCATAACCGATACATGATATGAACAAGGAATCCGTTGGCTGTATACCTTTGTCCAACAAAAAAGTAAATTGACCTTCCTCGTTGGTTATAACCCCTTTATTGTTCAATAAAACTGTAGCGTAAGGGATTGGTTTCTGCGTAACGCTGTCCAATATTTTGGAGCTGAGTGTCTGAGCCTGAATAGTTGGGAATGATTGAAAAACGGTCATTATTGCAATTATTGAGGTAAAGGTCTTTCGCATATAATAGGAATAACTTAATTACAAACTAAAGAATAGGTAGGCGTAATACCGGCCTGTTTTTGTTTTTATTAGGATGTATTTATTATTTTTTTGACGAACTAAGTTCGGTTTAAGGAAGACTTCAAAAACGTCTCATTTGTTACGATAAAATTGAAAAACTGCTCATTTAAACCTTAATGACAGCCACAATCATCTTGTCCACATGCTTTGGACTGCTGTTTTTTGGTTCCGAACAAGGATTTGGGAAGGAAGAATTTTTTAAGGATGTACCCAATGGCTATCGCTAAAGTAAGGTAGACCAGTATTTGTTGTAGGATATCCATTTTATTTTAAAAGTTGATAGGCGATTAAAGCTACAATATAAGCAAAAAGACTCATGAAAACGAGCTGACCTGCCGGCCATTTCCAAGAATTGGTTTCACGTTTAACAATGGCCAAGGTGCTCATACACTGCATGGCAAAGGCGTAAAACAATAAAATTGAAATGCCGGTCGCCAAGTTAAAAACCGGCTTTTGAGTTTTTGGGTTTACCTCCGCTGCCATTCTTTGCGTAATGGTGTCCGTGTTTTCCTCTCCACTACCAACACTATATATGGTGGCCAAAGTTCCAACAAACACCTCTCTAGCGGCAAACGAGGTTAAAACGGCAATACCTATTTTCCAATCATAACCCAAAGGTTTTACAAGGGGTTCAATAACCTTGCCTGCGTATCCCATAAAAGAATTTTCGAGCTTAAAACTTGCAATTTCCTGGCTTTTAGCAGCTTTAAAAAGTTCGGTCTTCTTGTTCTCAATAGCATCCGTAAAGTCAACTTTATCTAATTGGTAAGCGTTTTTAGAAATGCTATCGTTCAGCTCTTGTTGGTAAAGCGCTAGTTTCGTTTCCACGTCCGATTGATTAAATGCGGAGAATCCGTCCCTTTCAATACGTTGTTCAACAATCTGTTCGGCGTTTTTGAAATTGTTCGAAATTCCAAAGGAGCCCAAAAACCATAGGATAATTGAAATGGCTAGAATAATTTTACCCGCACCCAATACAAAACTTTTGGTTTTTTCCAATACGGTGTAGGCCACATTTTTGGGCAAGGGGAGCTTATAGTTTGGCATTTCTACTACGAAAAAGGACCTGCTTTTTATTTTTAGGATTTTGTTCAACACTACGGCAGAGAGTATTGCTGCCCCAAAACCTAGGAGGTAAAGCAACATTAAAATCAGGGCCTTATAACTAAGTCCTAAAAAACTTCCTTCTGGAATAACTAGGGCTATGATAATTAAGTAAACGGGTAGCCTGGCAGAACAGGTGGTAAAAGGGGTTACTAAAATAGTGATAAGACGTTCTTTCCAGTTTTCTATGGTCCTGGTGGCCATAACAGCTGGGATGGCGCATGCCGTACCGGATATTAATGGTACTACACTTTTACCACTTAGTCCAAAAGGGCGCATAACGCGGTCCATTAAAAAAACCACCCTACTCATATAGCCGGTCTCTTCCAATAATGATATAAAGAGGAATAGAAATGCAATTTGAGGAATAAAGATTACGATTCCCCCTATACCCGCTAGTATGCCTTCGGCAATAAGGTCCGTGAATACCCCTGTCGGCAAGGTGTTTTTCACCCATTCCGTTGCAGAGGCAAAAAAAGAATCTATCATATCCATGGGATATTCGCTCCACCCATAAATAGCTTGGAAAATAATTAATAGGATTAAGAAGAAAATTAGGTAACCAAAAATCTTGTGGGTAAGTATCTTATCTAAACCGGCCCTAAACCCTTTGGCCGCGTTGACATCAATCTTATAGGTTTCCTTTAAAATGCCGTTGATGTACTGATATCTTAAAATGGTCTCTTTTTGCTGCAATCTTTTGAGCTCGGATTTTGACTTGGTATCAAAAGAAGAGGTGTCCTTAATGAGATTTTTCTCAATAGGCATAAAGTTTACATCTTGGGTGATGACCAACCACAGCTTATACAGGTCTTCGTTCGGGAAAGTATTTTTTAATCCGTCAAAGTAGTCAGGAGCAATAACGGTAGTATCTACAACTGGTCTTTTAGAAAGATTTTTAAAATCGGCGATGAATTCCTTTAATTCAGTAATACCTGTGCCCTTTCTGGTGCTGACCAAAGCAATTCTGGTATCTAGTTTCTCTTCTAGCAAAGGAATGTCTATACTAATGCCTTTACGAGACATTCTATCGGCCATGTTTATGACTAGTATCGTAGGAATTTTAAGGTCTTTTATCTGTGTGAATAGAAGAAGGTTACGTTTTAAATTTTCAACATCCGATACTACCAGGGCAACATCTGGATGGTCTTTATCATTTTTATTCAGTAATAATTCTACCGCCACACTCTCATCCAAAGAGGTGGTGTTAAGACTGTATGTTCCCGGCAAGTCTAAGATATGGGCCTTGACCCCACGGGGAAGCTTACAAATACCTTCTTTTTTCTCAACGGTGATTCCGGGGTAGTTCCCTACCTTTTGATTGAGTCCGGTAAGCTGATTAAAAACCGAAGTTTTTCCCGTATTCGGGTTTCCTATAAGCGCTACATTGATTTGTTTGGCCATAGCTATGCTACTCTTTAATGATTTCTAAGGCAATCTTAAAAGCCATGGATCGTCTGATAGCGATATGCGAACCGTTAACATTAATGTATATGGGATCTTGGAGGGGTGCAACTTGTATCAACTCTACTTCATTGCCGGGCAGGCAGCCCAATTCTAGGAGTTTTATGGGCAACGCGTCCTCTGCGAATTCTTTTATGATTCCTCTCTCCCCCCGCTTTAGATGCCCAACAGTTGTCTCCAATTTTTATTTAGATTCATTTTAAGTAAGGGCAAAAATAAGGGAAAAAACTGAAAGGGAATCTGTAAAAATAAAAAAAGCCCTTTGGATTAACTTAGGGTTTTCTCAAAAATTACTCTAGGTACGATGCTTTCAATAGCGCCAAATCTTCTAGGAGCTCTTCAATGGCATCTTTCTTAGTGCCATCGTAGAAACCACGTATGCGTTTTTCCTTATCTACCAGAATAAAGTTCTCTGTATGTATCATATCGAATGGACCTCCATCACCATCGGTCTTTACCGCTAGATATGATTTTCTGGCCAGTTCATAGATAACTTTTTTATCGCCCGTGACCAAATTCCATTTTGCGTCGTTCACTCCTTTTTCTAAAGCGTATTTTTTTAATTGCGCAACGGAATCTATTTGGGGGGTTACGGTATGGGACAATAATAATACATTGGGGTCGTCCATAATTTGGGCCTGTATATCGGCCATATTTTTTGTCATGATAGGACAGATCGTAGGGCAAGTGGTAAAAAAGAAATCGGCGATATAGATTTTATCCCGGTAATCGGCCTCCGTGATGGTTTTCCCATTTTGGTTGGTAAGCGAAAAGTCCGCGATAGTATGATACTTACGAATATGCTGTATTTCTTCTGGAACCAGTTCCGAATTAACCATTGCCGGAGAATAAACAGGCAGCAGCTTTTTAGGTTTCAGCGCATTATAGAACAAATAGATGATTACCGCTGACAATAATAGAAGTACTATTCCTAAAAATTTAAATCTGCCAAAAAAAGAGCGCATCGTTTTTTTTACAAAGGTACGTTAGGGCTGTGAAGGTTTCAAGCCGTGCGTTGGTAATCGCTGCCAAAATATTCTTAAAATAGACCAAGGGTAGCGAGTTTCTTTTTTTAAGACCCTGTAAAAATGTACTTTTGTCCGATTTAAATTTTAGAAGACACTGATGAGTCCCATTATAATAAAGACGATACAATTTTTTTTAAGCCTGTCCCTGCTTATCGTATTGCATGAACTTGGACATTTTATCCCAGCAAAATTATTTAAGACACGCGTCGAGAAATTCTACTTGTTTTTTGATGTTAAATTTTCCTTGTTCAAAAAGAAAATAGGGGAGACCGTCTATGGTATCGGTTGGTTGCCCTTAGGCGGATATGTAAAAATTGCCGGGATGATTGATGAGAGTATGGACACCGAAGCCATGAAAGAGGAGCCCAAGGAGTGGGAGTTTAGAAGCAAACCGGCCTGGCAACGATTGATAATTATGCTAGGTGGGGTAACGGTAAACTTTATTCTAGCGGTCATCATTTATATAGGAATGGCTTGGTCTTATGGTGAAGAATATATACCTGCGGATAGCCTAAAGGACGGACTTTTAGTTACGGAGAAAAACATAGGCGATAAATTAGGGGTACAGACGGGAGATTTAATACTTGCCATTGATGGTGAGAAAATTGAAAAATTCGGAGCACTTCCTATAGAGATTGTCAATGGCAATACAATGACCATTCAAAGGGATGGTCGCACTTTTGAACAGGAAATCCCGGTGGATTTCATTGCTACTTTGTTAGAGGATGAGGATAAGATTCGTTTCTTAAGTATGCGTACACCGTTCGTCATTAGAGAGGTGCCCAAAGATTCTCAAAACGCCAATATTGGACTACAGGAAAAGGATGCTGTCATAGGTATAAATGGAAACGAGGTACACTACCAAGATGAAATAGTGCCTATTCTCACAGAAAATAAGGGGAAGAAGGTGCAGTTGTCGGTTTTAAGAGATGGGGTAACCATACCTATGGAAGCGGAAGTTTCGGACGAGGGAAAATTAGGGGTAATCGTCGGACTTTCTTCCATGGAAGAATATCAAGAAAAGGGGTATTTTGAAATAGAGACGGTTAAATACTCTTTTCTGGAATCCATACCTGCGGGAATTGATAAAGGCGTAAGCACTTTGTCCGGCTACGTAAAGCAAATGAAGAAAATTTTTAACCCTTCTACAGGTGCTTACAAAGGAGTTGGAGGTTTTGCCGCCATTGGAGGTCTTTTTCCGGATTCTTGGAACTGGCCTGCATTTTGGAGCGCAACGGCCTTTATATCTATTATCTTAGCCTTTATGAACATCCTACCGATACCTGCGTTAGATGGGGGCCATGTGATGTTTCTTTTGTATGAAATAATATCGGGAAGAAAGCCAAGCGATAAGTTTTTGGAGTATGCGCAGATGACAGGATTCTTTCTTTTAATTGCCTTGTTATTGTTTGCGAACGGTAATGATGTCTATAAATGGCTTTTTAAATAGAAAAAGCGGTTTTTTTTGTTTGGCGAGTTTTAAAAAACGATTATATTTGCAGCCGCTTTGAGTGATTAAAGCGGGTTATTTTCCTCCTTAGCTCAGTTGGTTAGAGCATCTGACTGTTAATCAGAGGGTCCTTGGTTCGAGCCCAAGAGGGGGAGCATTGAAAATCAAAGGTTTGCAGAAATGTAAACCTTTTTTTATTTTCCCTTGTAACACATTTGTAACGCAAAAGTAATTTTAGCCTAGTTGTTTTATTCTTTCTTTTCCAAATTTATAGCCTAAATTAGTAGCAAAACGGCTATTCAAATGAAAAATTTAATTATCCTTATCACAACCTTAATTGCGTTTCAAAACTTGCATAGTCAAATATCTATACAGGGTCAAATTGATGAGCCTATTTTAATTGGCTGCCATTGGAAACCTAAAATTAACCAAACTTGTCTTTATAAATCAGCATCTGAAAAAGACTATTACTTTTTTAAATTTACCAATGCGGAATTTGCAAGAATTGATGATACTAGGATAGTTGGATTTAATGCTAGTAAGGAAGAATTAGAATTATTATACCAAGCTGCACTTGATGTTTATGAGAAGGGAAATACTTTAACTTTGAAAGTAGGTGAATATGATTTAATGTTAGTTAAAGAAAAGTGGCTGTCTTTCCATTTTAGTAAAAAAGGGGAGATTGATTCCTATTTTATGGTCAATGAAAAGCAACTTAAAAAACTTTTTGGTAAGTAATCATGATTGTAATAATTTCAACTTAACATTGCACGTTCAATTTCGTGGTATGGTGCAAAAATCGGTCATAGTATACCACCCTCGCCAGATTAAAGTGAACCACCCTTGCCGGGTTAAAGTGAGCCACGTGCGCCGGACGAAAGTGAACCATTAAAAAGTCGA
>NZ_MDGN01000050.1:0-98994 GCF_002742365.1 Maribacter sp. 4U21 | reverse complement strand
CAATATTCCTCACTGCTGC
Organism: Maribacter sp. 4U21; assembly: GCF_002742365.1. Lineage (NCBI taxonomy): Bacteria > Pseudomonadati > Bacteroidota > Flavobacteriia > Flavobacteriales > Flavobacteriaceae > Maribacter > Maribacter sp. 4U21. Next base: position 98,975 of record NZ_MDGN01000050.1, on the reverse strand, counting down.
CTCCCGTAGGAGTCTGGTCCGTGTCTCAGTACCAGTGTGGGGGATCCCCCTCTCAGGGCCCCTACCCATCGTAGCCATGGTAAGCCGTTACCTTACCATCGAGCTAATGGGACGCATGGCCATCTTCCACCGGCCGAAGCCTTTAACCCTTTCACGATGCCGCAAAAAGGTACAATGGGGAATTAATCTTCGTTTCCAAAGGCTATTCCCCTGTAGAAGGTAGGTTCCATACGCGGTGCGCACCCGTGCGCCGGTCGTCAGCGGAGTGCAAGCACTCCCTGTTACCCCTCGACTTGCATGTGTTAGGCCTGCCGCTAGCGTTCATCCTGAGCCAGGATCAAACTCTTCATCGTTGTTCTGTATATATTCGTCCCAACCATTCCAAAGTCCGTCCTCGGCCCCGATTCTCTCGATCTAATTCTATTCTTCCCGAAACCCTGAGGCCCCGGGAAATTACTTGATTCTTTTTCTCTACCTAAAAACCGAAACGGTGACCCCGAAAGGTACCAATCAGCTCTTATTCTCTCCACAATATTTCAATGAACTCCTGTAATCCCCTAACGCTCCGAAAACATCACTGTCTCCACGTCAACACCTCAAGTATCTCTCAAAGCGGGTGCAAATATAAGAGTGTTTTTTGAATTAAAAATAAAATTCACATCTTTTTTAAACTTTTTTTTCCTCTTTTTTTTAATGACCTAAATCCTAGGTCATTATAGAAATTAAAAAATCTAAAAGGGCATTGAATTTAATAAAATACTTCCATCCCCACAAATCTTCATTAACGAAAATTATGGACATCATTACAAAAACACTAGTCTTCACTCTTCAAAAGGACTCAAGGCTTCTTTTGAGCAACTATCCAGATGCTTATAAACGTTCAAAAAAACAACATCATAATATATTGTGCGCCTAACTACTACGCATTATCTTTGCCCATTACATATTATACCGATTATAATGATTAAAATAACGCTACCAGATGGTTCCGTTAGGGAATTTGAAAAAGGCACCACTCCGATGGAGATTGCCAAGAATATAAGTGAGGGATTTGCAAGGAATGTGATTTCAGCAAAATTTAATACCGCTATCATTGAATCTTCCACTCCTTTACATAAGGACGGATCTCTTGTACTTTATACTTGGAAAGACAAAGAGGGCAAAACTGCTTTTTGGCACTCCACCTCACATATTGTTGCGCAGGCCTTGGAGGAATTATATCCAGGAGTGAAACTAACCATAGGTCCGGCTATTGATAATGGCTTTTATTACGATGTAGATTTACCGGAAGGAACTATCTCAGAAAAAGATTTTCCTTCCATTGAGAAAAAAGCACTGGAAATTGCCCGTGGTAAACACGATTTTAAAATGAAATCGGTCACCAAGGAAGACGCACTTAATTTCTACAAGGAAGAAGGCAATGAATACAAGATAGAGCTCATAGAAAACCTTGAGGACGGAACGATTACATTTTGTGACCATGACACCTTTACGGATTTATGCCGAGGCGGTCACATCCCCAATACCGGAATTGTTAAGGCGATTAAAATCCTTAGTGTTGCTGGTGCCTACTGGCGAGGGGACGAAAACAAACCTCAATTGACACGTATTTATGGTATTTCGTTCCCAAAGCAAAAAGAACTGACAGAATATCTTGCTCTTTTGGAAGAAGCTAAAAAAAGAGACCATAGAAAACTAGGGAAAGAACTAGAGCTTTTTACTTTTTCTCAGAAAGTAGGTCAAGGGCTTCCGCTTTGGCTTCCTAAAGGTGCAGCATTACGCGAACGATTAGAAGGATTTTTGAAAAAAGCGCAGAAAAAAGCAGGTTACGAAATGGTGGTAACCCCGCATATTGGTCAAAAAGAACTTTACGTTACTTCAGGGCATTATGCTAAATATGGAGAAGATAGTTTTCAGCCCATAAAAACTCCTAAAATGGATGAGGAGTTTCTATTAAAACCAATGAATTGCCCCCATCATTGTGAGGTCTACAATTTTAAGCCACATTCCTATAAAGACTTACCCAAACGTTTTGCAGAATTTGGCACGGTCTACAGATACGAACAGAGTGGAGAATTGCACGGCTTAACAAGGGTAAGAGGATTTACCCAGGATGACGCCCATATTTTCTGTACACCAGATCAGGTAGATCAAGAATTTATGAACGTGATTGACTTATCTCTATACGTACTAGGTTCGTTAGGTTTTGATAATTTTACCGCCCAGGTTTCTATAAGAGACCCTAAAAACCCTGATAAGTATATTGGAACGGTCGAAAATTGGGAAAAGGCAGAAAATGCCATTATCAATGCTGCCAAGGAGAAGGGACTGGATTATGTTATTGAAGAGGGTGAAGCTGCGTTTTATGGCCCTAAGCTAGATTTCATGGTCAAAGATGCGCTGGGAAGAAACTGGCAGCTCGGCACAATCCAAGTAGATTATACGTTGCCAGAGCGTTTTGACCTGACCTACAAAGGGAGCGACAATGAGCTACACAGGCCTATTATGATACACCGGGCACCCTTTGGAAGTATGGAGCGTTTTATAGCTTTATTACTGGAACATACGGGAGGTAATTTCCCGCTGTGGCTTATTCCTGAACAAGCTATTGTATTGCCCGTAAGTGAGAAACATGAAAAATATGCGGAAAAAGTTTTAAAATCCCTAGAAAATAGCGAAATTCGCGCCCTCATTGATAATAGGAACGAGACTGTTGGCAAAAAAATCAGGGAGGCAGAGATGAATAAAATCCCCTTTATGCTGATAGTCGGAGAAAACGATGAAAAAGCAAATACCATATCCGTTAGAAGGCATGGTGGAGACGATTTAGGAGCCATTACCATAGAAGAGTTTAAAGACTTGGTAACTAAGGAAATAAATAGTACTTTAAAGTCGTTTTAAAAAAATTAAGTTTAACTAAAAATATGAAGTCATAGCAATACGTAAAAGATTTAGACCCCAACCAAGAAGGGAAAACAAAAATCCCCATAATATCAATGAAAAAATACTTGCTCCAGAAGTAAGGTTGGTTGGTGACAATGTAGAAGTTGGTGTATATCCTATCAGGAAGGCACTAGACATATCTAAAGAACTGGAATTGGATTTGGTAGAAATATCTCCCAAAGCTAAACCTCCGGTCTGTAAGATTATCGATTATAAGAAATTCTTGTACGAACAAAAGAAAAGGGACAAGGCAATGAAGGCCAAAGCCTCTAAAGTGGTCGTAAAGGAAATACGTTTTGGTCCAAATACGGACGATCACGATTATGAATTTAAAAAGAAGCATGCTGAAAAGTTCCTTAAAGACGGAGCAAAATTAAAAGCGTACGTGTTTTTTAAAGGAAGGTCCATCGTTTATAAGGATCAAGGAGAAATATTATTATTACGATTGGCATCGGAATTAGAAGAACTAGGGAAGGTAGAACAGATGCCAAAATTGGAGGGTAAGCGAATGACCATGTTCATTGCTCCTAAGACAAAAGGTAAATAACACCTTCGGCTTCGCTCTGCGACCGATGGTTCGGCCAATCTTAAACGGTAAGCCGATTATATAAAATACTGAATTTTGTTTGCTTTTAAGTGGACTTATTCAGCATACACAAGTGAGATTAATACATAAAATAGGAGAAAATGCCTAAGCAGAAAACAAAATCCAGTGCCAAAAAGCGATTCAAGCTTACCGGTACAGGTAAAATCAAAAGAAAGCACGCTTTTAAAAGCCACATTCTTACGAAGAAGTCAAAAAAGCGTAAGCTTGCTTTAACACATGATACTTTAGTACATCAGCATGATGTAAACAGTATTAAAGAGCAATTAAGATTAAAATAATTGTCCTCTAACAGGTAAATTTATTAACCATGGAGTTAGGCTTAAAACAAAGTGTCAATTTTGACCGCCTACTACAAAAAAATTAAAAGAAATGCCAAGATCAGTAAATGCAGTAGCTTCAAGAGCCAGAAGAAAAAAGGTGATGAAGCAAGCCAAAGGATACTTTGGAAGACGTAAAAACGTCTGGACAGTAGCTAAAAATGCGGTTGAAAAAGCGATGTTATACGCTTACAGAGACCGTAGAAACAAGAAAAGAACGTTTCGTGCACTATGGATAACGCGTATCAATGCGGGTGCTAGGTTACACGGAATGTCTTACTCTCAATTTATGGGGAAAGTAAAAGCTAACAATATAGAACTTAATAGAAAAGTACTAGCAGATTTAGCGATGAACCACCCAGATGCTTTTAAAGCAGTTGTAGATCAAGTAAAGTAAAAAATAAATTATCTCACTTATAAAAATCCGATTCTAACGAGTCGGATTTTTTGTGTTATATCCTAAACATAATTTTATAGCTCAGGGCAAATCAATTTCCAAAGGCGGTGACTACTAGTCTTCTGCCAGATGCCTTGTTCCGGTGTTCACATAGATAGATTCCTTGCCAAATCCCTAGATTAAGCCTGCCATTTGTAATTGGTATCTGCACCGAAGTACCCATCAAAGCGGCTTTTATATGTGCCGGCATATCATCTGCACCCTCATAGGTATGAATGTAATAAGGTGCATTTTCCGGAACCATGGTATTCATATGACTTTCAAAATCCACCCGAACCGTGGGGTCCGCATTTTCATTTATGGTTAAACTAGCAGAAGTATGTTTTATAAATACCTGCAACATTCCCGTATCTATTTTATCTATCTCGGGAATCTCCTTTAAAACAATCTCCGTTATAATATGAAATCCCCTTTTAAAGGGTTTCAGTTTAAATTCTTTCTGATACCAGTGCATGCTTATCTATTATTAACTAAACCACCCTGCACTAAAAGTGCAGGGGTTTTTTGAAACAGGACTGAAAGTCCTTCTTTTACTCACTCAAGTATAAAATTTGAATTATCATCATTATTTTTCTTCCTGTGATGTTCCAAATATTCATTTACCATCTTATCGGTAATATTCCCACTGCTCCATACTCCGTATCCACTTGCCCAAAAGTGATTGCCCCAATATCGCTTTTTCAGTGAGGGGAACTCTTGTTGAAGTCTTCGGGAACTGCGTCCTTTTAGACTCTTTACAATGGAACTTACATTCTCATTGGGCGCATGCTCTACGTGCATATGTACGTGGTCCGAACTAACAACACCTTTTAGTATTTCAATACCATGAGCCTCGCAAACCTGTATGAGAAGTTCACGACATCGTATTTGAACATTGCCCTTCAAAACCTTGTATCGATACTTTGTAGACCAAACTATATGACATGTTAAACGACTTACGGTATGTGAAACTTTTCTTATATTCGAACCCATACAAGCGAATGTATAGATTTTTTCGTAGTACTAAAGTTCTGCAATAAAATTGCAGGGTTTTGAACCCCAATTTGAGACCAATAAAGGTAAAACTTTAAAACAAAGGCAAAGATATTGCGCGTATTGAAATACCTTTGACCTTAAACATATCACCCCATGAACTTATCCAAGGTAAAAATGGTCGTTTCCGATATGGATGGGACATTATTGAATTCCCAACATGAAATGAGTCATCGCTTCTTTGAACTTTTTGAAGCGCTAAAGGAGCATAATGTGCTCTTCGTTGCGGCCAGTGGAAGACAATATAATAGTATTCTAGACAAACTACATACCATTAAGGACGACATTATTGTAGTTGCTGAAAACGGAGGTTTCGTAATGCGAAAAGATGAAGAGGTACTGAGTACGCCACTACCAAAATCACAACAACAAAAAATCTTAAAGGTACTTTCCGAAGTTTCTAACATACATACCGTTTTGTGCGGGAAAAGAAGTGCTTATCTCACCGGGGAATCTGAAGAATTTACAGCCCATTTAAGGCAATATTATTCCGCTTTTACCATTGTGGACGACTTAAACAGAGTTGATGAGGAAATCATAAAGACGGCAATCTATCATTTTGAAAGTTCCGAGGCATTTATCTACCCTTATGTGCAACATTTAGAGGATGATTTAAAGGTAAAAGTCTCAGGACCCAATTGGGTAGATATCTCTAGCCCTAACGCCAATAAGGGCTTTGCCGTTGAAAAACTACAAGAAATTTATGGGATTTTACCAGCTGAAACTATGGTCTTTGGTGATTATAACAATGATTTGGAAATGTTGGGGCTTGCAGATTTTAGTTTTGCCATGGAAAACGCCCACGACAATGTAAAACAAGCTGCTAACTACCAAACTGCAAGCAATGATGCTTTAGGAGTAGAGCGAATTTTAGAACAACTTGTAGCTCAAAAGGGCTAGGTCTTTTGTTTTTTCTTTTTTGCCGCAGGGAACAAGACATTGTTCAAAATAAGTCTATATCCTGGAGATGTGGGATGTAGTTCCAATTCTGTTTTAGGGTCCCCTACCCTATGCTGATAGTCCTCCGGGTCATGGCCCCCATAGAACGTAAAAAAACCTTTACCCTTAATTCCATGGATGTATCTTGCCTCCCCGTTCAGTTTGTTTTCACCAAGCACCAATACGGTGGGCTTTAATTGGTTTCTATTAAATGCCGTGGTTTGCCCCATAAAACCTTTGACCAAAGCGGTATGGTTTTGACAGAGCATAGTCGGAACAGGGTCCCACTTCGCAGAGAAATCCATCAAAGAGAAGTAATCGGATTCTTTGGGTACGTTACCCCTTTTAGAAGTCATATCTATAGAAGAAAACTCGTATTTTAAAGGGCTCCGCTCCAATATGAAATCCTTAAAAGCAAAAGTGTTATTAAAGTCTAAACTAGCTTGATAATTAGGGTCCGATGCATCACCATCGAACATTGGCTCACAGATATCAACACCGTCTGCCGCTAAGGCAATATCAAAGCTATCCGTAGCCGAGCACATAGCGAACATAAATCCGCCACCTATGACATAGTTTCTAATTTTAAGGGCAACCGCCCCCTTTTCTTCCGATACTTTATCATAACCAAGCTTACGCGCCAGTTTCTCGGACTCTTTCTTACTATCGATATACCAAGGGTTAGCCCTATATGCACCATAGAACTTACCGTATTGCCCCGTGAAATCCTCGTGATGTAGGTGCAACCAATCGTACAAGGCCAACTTATCATCCAAGACCTCCTCATCATAAACCGTTACATATGGAATCTCTGCATAGGTAAGGGCCATGGTTACCGCATCGTCCCAAGGTTGGTTTCCCTTAGGCGAGTAGACCGCTATTTTGGGTGCTTTTTCTAATATTACCGCGTCTTGATTTTTAGAAGGGCTACTTATTTCATCTAATATACTGTTGGCTTCACTATCGGGAATTACCTCAAAGGAAACTCCCCGTATTTGACATTCCTTGCGCACACTATCGCCATCGGGCAATAAAAAAGAACCACCACGGTAGTTTAAAAGCCATTGGACTTTCTGTTGCTTAGAAAGCATCCAATAGGTAATGCCGTAGGCCTTTAAATGGTTCTTTTGCGTATCCGCATCCATAGGAATAAGTATGGAGGAAGCTGAAATCTGAAGTGTAAATAGAATAAAGAAAAGAGAAAAAAAAACTTTATGCATAAAAAGAAATTAGATTGCAGGGCACTAACCCAAGCCATTAAATTCTCTTATAAAGTTAGTGGAAATTAATTTATTAAGGGTTAAATAATAACTAAAACAATGATTCGAGGGGAATTACCCAGCACAATCTGAAGTAGTATATAGTATCTGAAAAGAAACTACCAATTCCGACTAAAGCTACGGTGTTAATTAAAACGGAACATCGTTATCATCAACGTCGTCCAAACCATCGTTCATTGAGCTTCCAAAAGCATCATCCGCACTAGGTAGGTTTTTGGTAATAAACGGATTTTCCTCGTTCGCATTCATTTTTGATTGGAACTCAAATGGAGAATCAAAGTCATCCAAATTATCGAACTTACCTTGATTTCCAATAAACTTCAGTCGTATATTCTCTAGACCACCGTTTCTATGCTTCGCTACAATAAACTCGGCCTGACCTTGTGTTGGGGTTCGTTCTTCATCATCCCACTCTTCAATTTTATAATACTCCGGTCTATAGATAAAGGATACGATATCCGCATCTTGCTCAATGGCTCCGGATTCCCTCAAATCCGACAGAATAGGTCTTTTACTGCCTCCTCTGGTCTCTACGGCACGTGACAATTGGGAGAGCGCTATCACTGGCACGTTCAACTCCTTTGCCAAGGCTTTTAAGTTCCTAGAAATTGTAGAGATTTCTTGTTCTCTATTTCCTCCTTTTTGGCTACCACCCGCCGTCATTAGCTGTAGGTAATCAATCATAATAATTTTAATACCGTGTTGTGAGGCTAATCGCCTTGCTTTTGCCCTTAGGTCAAAAATGGATAAGGAAGGTGTATCGTCTATAAATAAAGGAGCGGACTCCAAGGATTTTACCTTAACGTTCAACTGTTCCCATTCGTGTTTCTCTAGTTTGCCGGTTCTTAATTTCTCAGAAGATAATCCCGTCTCGGATGAAATTAATCTTGTGATGAGCTGAACCGAGGACATCTCTAACGAGAAAAACGCAACGGGCATATTGGAATTTACCGCCATGTTCCTAGCCATGGACAAAGTCAGTGCCGTTTTACCCATACCTGGACGCGCAGCTACAATGATTAAATCACTAGGTTGCCAACCCGAAGTTAATTTGTCTACTTTATCGAATCCGGAAGGAATACCACTCATCCCCTCTTTACCGGCTATTTCTTCAATTCTTTTCTTGGCCTGGATTACCAAATTCTGTGCAGTTTCCGCAGAGCGTTTTAAGTTTCCTTGCGTAACGTCGTATAACTTCGATTCTGCATTGTCTAACAAATCAAAAACATCAGTAGCCTCATCATAGGCATCCTCAATAATTTCGTTCGAAATTTTTATTAAACTACGCTGAATAAACTTTTGAAGAATGATGCGTGCATGGAACTCGATATGTGCAGAGGAAGCTACTTTCTGTGTTAGTTTAATCAAATAAAAATCACCTCCTGAAGCTTCTAGTTTTCCCGATTTCTTTAATTGCGAAGAAACGGTTAATAAATCTACGGGCTGGGATTCTTCGAACAAAACAAAAATGGCCTCGTAGATAAACCTGTGGGCATCCTTATAAAATACATCTGGGTGTAAGATATCTATTACCTCATCCACACCTTTTTTGTCTATCATCATTGCACCCAGCACAACCTCCTCTAAATCAACAGCTTGAGGTGGAATTTTACCTCTCTCGAGGTTTATAATAGTAGATTTATCGATCTTGCGACCGATTAAAGGTTTTGTGTTCTCCATAGGGACGAAAATATGCAATTAACCTTTAGTTAACATGAAATACAACCTTTAGGATGTTCACAGTTAACTAACAATTGTGCTGTTAATAAGTTACGATTTATGTTGATAACAAAAAAAATCTGGAGATATAAATCTCCAGATTTTTCTGAGGTTGCCAAAATAGTATATTAGCCATTAAAGACACCCATTTCTGCATACTTTTCCATTCTTTTATTCACCAATTCTTTTGGTGATAACTTTTGCAATTCTGTAAAGTGCGCTACGATCTTATTCTTTAAAATGTCAAAAGTCTTTTCTCGATTTGCATGGGCCCCTCCTACAGGTTCCCTTACGATTTCGTCGATTAATTTTAATTTCTTCATATCGGTAGCAGTAAGTTTTAAAGCTTCTGCTGCGACTTCCTTGTATTCCCAACTTCTCCATAAAATAGAGGAACAAGATTCTGGTGAAATAACGGAATACCAGGTGTTTTCCAACATTAATACCTTGTCACCTACTCCAATGCCCAAAGCACCTCCCGAAGCTCCCTCACCAATTATGGCAACAATAATCGGAACTTTTAAGCGTGTCATTTCTAAAATATTACGTGCAATGGCCTCTCCCTGTCCGCGTTCCTCCGCTTCAATTCCAGGATACGCACCCGGAGTATCTACCAAACAAACTACGGGAATACCGAATTTCTCGGCTGACTTCATTAAACGCAATGCTTTACGATAGCCTTCTGGATTTGCCATACCGAAGTTTCGGTACTGTCTGGTCTTGGTATTGAACCCTTTCTGTTGACCCACGAACATAAACGTTTGGTCTCCAATTTTTCCAAGACCTCCTATCATGGCCTTGTCATCCTTTACCGTGCGATCTCCGTGTAGTTCCAAGAAGGTGTCGCCGCAAATTGCTTTGATATAATCTAAGGTATAGGGTCTATTAGGGTGTCTTGAAAGCTGTACACGTTGCCATGCCGTAAGGTTTTTGTAGATATCCTTTCTAGTATCAGCTAACTTCTTTTCAATCCGTTTGCAGGTTTCGGTGACGTCTACATCACTTTCTGCTCCAATAATCATACACTTGTCTAATTGCTCCTCCAATTCTTTAATTGGAAGTTCAAAATCCAAATACTCCATAGTTCAAAAAAGATTTCGTTATTTGTGGCAACAAATATAAAACTTTAATGGGTATTTCAAGACACTTTCCGTTTTATACCCGTGCGTTGTTTTAGAACTCCGTTGGCTATTACGGTCGCTAATATAATTCCAGCTCCCACATAAAATAATGGATTCATCTTTTCCTCATTTCCGAAAATGAACCAAGCCAACAAAATCCCATAAACAGGCTCTAAATTTGTGGTTAGCATTACCGTATACGGTGTTAACACCCGCATTACTTTTACCGCAGCAATAAAAGCATATGCCGTACATAATACCCCTAGAACAATCAGATAGACCCAATCCATAGTACCTACCGTAAAAAAATCTACCGTATAACTACCATTAACCGCTAAGATGATCGTTAGAAAAAGTACACCTATACCTAATTCATAGTAAGATATTACGGCGGGTCTGTTCGTTTGTACTAGTTTTCCGTTGATAATTGCGAATATCGCCGCTAAAAAAGCGGACAATAAAGCAATACCCATCCCATAACTATAATTGGTTTCTACCTTAAAAATTAAGTATAGTCCCATGACTACCAGTATTCCAAAAAAGATTTCATAGCCTATAATCTTTCTTTTAAATAAAAGAGGTTCTAAAAGTGCAGTGAAAAAAGCTCCTGTAGACATCATGGCCAGTGCAACCGAAACCGTAGAAACTTTGATCGCCAAAAAGAAGGTTACCCAATGCAAAGCGACCACAATACCCGCAGTTATGAACCACAACAAAGTCTTCTTATCCACTTTTAATGGAATTTTCATCCATAACAAATAAACCATTATTACTAGGGTTGCTATAAGCATACGGTACCACACCAAAGGCAATGAGTCTATAGAAATAAGCTTTCCTAGGATAGCCGTAAAACCCCATATAAAAACGATAAAATGAAGATGGATAAGATTGGCTACTTTATCTTTTTGCATTTTGTAAAAGATAAAATGCCAAGATACCGAACACCACATTTGGGATAATTACCGCGAGTAAAGGTGAAAAACCGGATTGCTCTGCCAACGTACCGAAAACCTTGTCAAAAAATATGAATATGAAGGCCACTAGAATACCGAAGGCCAAGTTAATACCCATACCTCCCCTACGTTTTACAGAGGAGACAGAGACAGCTATTATCGTTAGTATAAAGGCCGTTAGCGGCAAAGCCCATCGCTTATACTTCACTAAAACGTAGGTATTTATATTTGAAGCCCCTTTTTGTTTCTGGTCCGCGATAAATTTGTCCAGTTCGTACAGGTTCTTGGTTTCGGCCACATAGGACACCGGGGTTAAATCATCTAATTTAAAGGTGAAAAGGGTATCCAGCCTTCTTTTATTCTCAACAAGCGCAGAATCTCCCCGCATGGTTCTTTTTACATAAGAGGTAAGGCGATAATTACTATCTTTTTCTACCCATCTAATGTTCACTGCTGAAATTTTAAACTTCAGTTGATTTAAACTGTCGAACCTTTCAAAAGTAAAATTATGTCCCAATTGTCTAGCTGGGTTAAAGCTACTTACGTAAATAAAATCTGTTTCATTCAACTGGTTGAATATGTTACTCGTAACCCTATCCTGTTTGCCTTTTTTTAAGTATTTGAACTTGAATTCATTAAAACCCACACTGGCATTGGGAACAATGAACATGGTCATAAAAAACATGAGTACGGCTATAATGCTAGCACCTATGATATAGGGCCTTAAGAATCTACCATAGGAAACCCCAGAGCTTAATATGGCAATTATCTCCGTATTGTTTGCCAGTTTTGAGGTGAAAAATATAACCGATAGAAATAAAAAAATAGGAAACAGAAGGCTACCGATATAAATAGTGAAATTGAGATAGTACATTAGAATTTCATTCAATGGGGCTTCGTTATCTATCATCTTCCCTATTTGTTCGGCAAGATTGATCATTATACCAATAGGAATGAACAATAATAACATGAGGCCAAATGTGGCCAAATATCGTTTTAAGATGTACTTATCTATTATTGAAAGCATTATAGCCTTTTATCCATTTGTTTAACCATTATGGTCTTCCATGACGCAAAATCTCCTGCCAATATATGTTTTCTTGCCTCTCGCACCAACCACATATAAAATCCTAAATTATGGATGGTGGCAATTTGCTTTCCAAGATACTCGTTTGCAGCAAACAAGTGTCGTAAATATGCCTTGGAATATTCCCTATCTACAAAGGTAGTTCCCATTTCGTCCAAAACGGAAAAATCGTCCTCCCACTTCTTATTTTTGATATTGATGGTACCATGTGCCGTAAAAAGCATGCCGTTCCTGGCATTTCTGGTAGGCATTACACAATCGAACATATCTATACCCAGTGCTATATTTTCCAAGATATTGATAGGCGTTCCTACACCCATTAAATACCTTGGTTTATCTTCTGGAAGAATTTCACATACGACCTCTGTCATTCCGTACATCTCCTCTGCCGGCTCCCCTACGGATAATCCTCCGATAGCATTTCCTTCTGCCCCAGTATTAGCAATATATTCTGCGGATTGCCTACGCAGGTCCTTGTAAGTAGAACCCTGTACAATAGGAAAAAATGTCTGTGTATAATCATAGACAAAAGGCGTCTTTTCTAAATGGTTTATACAGCGATCTAGCCAACGGTGGGTCATATGCATGGACCTTTTCGCATAATTATAATCGCAGGGATACGGCGTACATTCATCGAAAGCCATGATAATATCCGCTCCAATGACCCGCTGTATTTCCATGACGTTCTCTGGAGTAAAAAGGTGCATAGATCCGTCTATATGTGACTTGAACTTTACTCCCTCCTCTTTAATCTTTCGATTGGCTGAAAGCGAATAAACTTGATAACCCCCACTATCGGTTAAAATATTTCTGTCCCATCCCATAAACTTATGCAGTCCTCCAGCTTTCTTGAGAATATCTGTCTTTGGTCTTAAAAACAAATGATAGGTATTTCCTAAAATAATATCCGGGTCAATTTCTTCCCTAAGCTCCTTTTGATGCACGCCCTTGACCGAAGCTACTGTGCCTACAGGCATAAATATGGGTGTTTCAATACTTCCGTGGTCGGTGACCATAGTACCCGCCCTAGCTTTAGATTGTGCGTCTGTTTTATGTAATGTAAAATTCAATGGTCTACGAATAAGTTGACAAAGATAATGAACTACAGGTCTTGAAAACTTAATAAAAACCAAAGAAATAGGCATTTAAAAAATCACCATCACTCTTTATGGCACTTGGAAGGTGTCCCGTTCGCAAAGCAATAAAGCGCAGTGCTCGTCGTTCTGATGGTATAACGGGAACGGGAATATTTGGTATCGTTCTTGATTAGTATTCATCAATTAAATAAAACTATTATGAAAAAAACACTTTTGCTTACAGCTATGGTATTGTTTGGGCTTAGTACATACGCCCAAAGCGATTCTGGTTTTGGAATTAAAGGAGGACTTAATTACAATGCCAATGGAGATTATTTTGAGTCTGCAGGTGATGCGGCTCGTAACCCTGATAGAAACATTGGTTACCACTTAGGTATCTTCGGAAAAATTGGCGTGTCACGCATTTATCTGCGACCAGAACTGGTTTATACGAAAACAAAATCTGATTACAACGGGGAGGATTTTGACATGAGTAAATTAGATGCACCCATACTTCTAGGTGTTAAGGTAATTGGACCATTACATCTTTTTGCCGGTCCATCTTTTCAGTATATTTTGAGTACGGAATATGATGGTATCACCATTGACGATGTTGCAAATGATTTCACCGTTGGTATGAACATAGGCGCTGGCATCAACCTAGGCAAGCTAGGTATTGATTTGCGTTATGAAAGAGGTTTTAGCGATAATGAAGCTAATTTCATTAACACGAACATTACCAATGTGGGACCAAGCCGAATAGATACCAGACCTGATCAATTGATCTTGAGTCTTTCTTTGAAAATATAGTTCGCTAGGTATTGGTATTAAAGAGCCCCTTGGAAATTCCAAGGGGCTCTTTAATTTTTGATGGTTATGTTTCTATGAATCACTATCTAAGTGATCGGGGATATCATCATCGTCCGAAAATAAAAATCCAACGAAATTGCCATCATCATCTAGTTCTATTTCTTCAATAGTTGGTATACCGTCATTATCGTCATCGGCGTCAAGATAATCAGGGAATCGCCCGTTAATAGCTTCCAACTCAGCATCAGCATTATCATTATAAAATAATCCATCTTTGTTGAAATCTTCTAAAAGCGAAGGTATTCCATCATTATCATGATCTGTATCCTGAACGGTAGTAAGTACTTGATATTTAAAAATTAACGGACTGTATGCCGGTATTGCGCCACGAGCCCCATTAAAAGTACCTAAGCCCGACGGGAAGATTATCATGCCTACACCAAAACCTTCTACGTCAAACGTACCATCAGGGTTGTCAATTATATTGTTTCCTCCAGCTGTATTCGTCACACCTTCCCCTACTCCTCTAAAAGCTCGTTGACTTCCAAGTCCCGGAAATTGAAAACTTGGATTGTCCCACCATGTGCCGGTTGATACATTATCAAAAACCTCTCCGGATAGTAAAACTCCTTCATAGTTGACGAATGTAGAATCAGCCGTCGTAGGTTGGAAACCTTCCCCTTCTCTAGCTTCCAGATAATAATAAGTATGTTCTACCTCTTCTTCCGCGTCTAATCCAAAATCCGAGGAAAATACGGTAACTTTACGCTCTATTATTTGATTGATTAAAGGTGTTTTAGAAGCATTATCACCTGATATAGTATCAATAACGATGTTATAATCGAAATTAGCAGGTGGGTTCGCAAATTCCTCATAGTTATAGAAATGTGTGGATAAGAAAGCTCGTATCTCTTCATCGTTCTCCACAGCAACTTCACTCAACGATCTTGGTGGCACCAGCTCACCAATTTCTTCATCATCATCTCTACAAGCGATGACTAAAAGTAAAGCCAATCCTAAAATGTAGCTATTTTTCCAATTCATGTACACAAATTTTTAAGGGGGCAAGATACAATTTTCCCCTATTTTTGTTCAGGACCTTAACAAAGATTTTTAATTCCTATGCGAATAGACAAATACTTATGGTGTACCCGTTACTTTAAAACTAGAAACATGGCTACAAATGCTTGTAAGAAAGGTCATGTAAAAATAAACGGGCACGTGGTAAAGCCTGGTCGGGAAGCTTTTCCCATGGACGAAATACAGATTAGGAAGAACCAGATAGACTATAAGTTGCGTGTTCTTGCTATACCTGATAGCAGAATAGGTGCCAAATTGGTGGACATTTACAGGAAGGATACCACACCAGCAACGGCATTTGAACATAATGAATTGCTTAAATATTCAAAGGAGTATTATAGAAAAAAGGGGACAGGAAGGCCAACTAAGAAAGATAGGAGAGAAATTGATGACTACTTGGATACGCCAGAGCGTAAAACCGAGGATGATTCGTCCAAACCCTAAAATCCAATCTTCAAGGAACTACATTACATTAATCAAAACATACTTATCTTTAAAATTTAAAGCCAACTTATGGAGCAGAATATTCTTTCGCATCAGCAAATTCAATACAAAATAGAACGTATTGCATATCAGATATACGAGGCAAATGTTTCTGAAAAAGAAATCGTTATTGCAGGCATCGAAGGAGGTGGAATAGATTTCGCTAAAAAGTTAATCCGAATTTTACGTAAAATAACAGGGGTAGAAATAACACTTTGCAAGGTTATTATGGACAAAAAGAATCCTTTAAAAAGTGGTGTAACCACTTCCTTGTTAGCCGAAGATTATATCAATAAATCAGTTGTGCTGGTAGATGATGTCCTAAACTCTGGCACCACATTAATCTACGGCGTTCATCATTTCTTGAAGACCCCTTTAAAACAGTTAAAGACAGCTGTACTGGTTAACCGAAACCATAAGAAATATCCTGTAAAGGCAGATTACAAAGGAATATCCCTGTCTACTTCCTTGCAAGAACACGTTAATGTAGACTTCGAAACAAAAAACAATAGGGTTTTTCTAAACTAAGCAGTTTATTATTTCTTGGATAGTTTCTTCGGGAGTTTTGTCATCAGTAGTTATTTTGTAGTTTGCCATGTTATAATAATAACTTCTTTCAAAAAGATGTTTGCCAATAAATTCCGGTAGTTCTTCTTCTGTAAAATTACTTATCAGAGGTCTAGAGGCTTTCTCATTTGACAGTCTTCGAACCAATTCGGGAATAGAAACCTTAACATAGAAGACATTTTCCGTAGCCTTTAAAATGTTCGTCATATTGGAACCGTAACATGGTGTGCCTCCCCCAGTGGACAAAATAAAAGGGTCTTTCGTTTCCAATATTTGATTTAGGTATTCACTTTCTTTTTTTCTGAAATATATTTCCCCTTTTTCCTTGAATATGTTGGCAATAGACCGGCTCTCGCCCTTTTCGATATTATCATCCAAGTCTAAGAATTTAATTTTCAATTGCTTAGACAAAAGCCGTCCTATTGTGGTTTTGCCACTACCCATGTATCCTACCAGTACTATTTTCACCTGTTTGTTTTGTGTAAAATTCAGCTAATTTGGGATGATTACAAAAAAAAATAAAATTCTATTAAAATAGGCTTGTAAAATAAACGAATCCACGTATATTTGCAGCCGCATTCAGAGAAACGAATGCTCACTTTTTGACCTGGTAGCTCAGTTGGTAGAGCATCTCCCTTTTAAGGAGAGGGTCCTGGGTTCGAGCCCCAGCCAGGTCACAGAAAGCCTTCCAGTATTGGAAGGCTTTTTTGTTATGGTATTACGGTGTACACCCATTGGTAAAGAAAAATTTTCAGAATAAATTAATAAACAAAATTTTTTTATTGTAGGTTTTTTCTTTCTTTTGCGGTAGAATACACTAGCATGAAATACGAGACCATTATATTAATAGATGATGACCATATCATAAGATATGGTTTCAATCGCTTAATGAGGGAATTTTTTGCTTCGCAAAAAATTCTAACTTTTCAACACGGCGGGGAAGGTTTAGACTACCTTACCGGCTTAAATTTTGCCAATTTTAATACTAAAATTTTAATTCTTTTAGACCTGAATATGCCCTTAATAGATGGCTGGTCATTTCTTGAAAACTTCAAAGAGAAACTAGCACTGATAAAGGACAACATTACCATTTACATCTTATCATCTACTATAGACAAAAATGACCTCAAAAAAATTAAGCAAAACAGGTTAATATCCGGTCATATTTGTAAGCCGTTACTATTAGATGAATTAAGAGAGTTACTTGAATAGCATACTTTTATCATTGATTTGTCTACTTTATCATGATGTTGACCAACTCTTTCCTAATTATTTATAGGTATAGGCTATTTGTGCTAATTGACCGACGATTTTGACGGAATCCTTCATAGAAAGCTTAGAGCCATCCGCATGTATCCATCTCTTTAAAGGTTGCTCGCATATAAGTCTTTTAGCTTCGTTCTTTCCATAGTGTTTTCTCATCCTCATGAAAATTTCCACATCAAATAACCATTTTGTAATAAACTTATCCTTAAACATTAGTGTTGCAATTTCTCTGTCCATGATTTTGGCCCCACATTGCGTATCTTTAAAGGGCATACCAAGTATGGTCTGTATAATTTTATTAATAGTTAAACTTATTATTCTACGGGCCGATTCCTTTGTAATATTGGCACCCATCCGTGCAATCCTTGAACCACTTACTATTTTAAAATCCGATGTTTCTATCGTTTTCACCAAATCGTCAAAATCTCTGAAGTCCGTTGATAGGTCGGCATCTAAAAAACCAATATAATCTAGTTGCTTATCCTGAACCAAATGCAGGGTTCCCTGCCGCACAGCTTCCGCTTTTCCTCCATTCTTTGCACAATCATAAATACTTATATTCTCCGGATTCCCTTGTCTAAGTTCTTCCAATACCTCTAATGTTTTGTCCGTACTTCCATCATTAACAAAACATAGATGATAGCCCAAGTTTTTATGAGCAAAGTTTTTAAATTCTCCACTAGAAAGCCTATCCTCCTCATTATAACACGGTATTACCACCCCAACGCAATTCTTTTGCAACATCCTGCCCTCCTTCTTTTCATTAAAGACCGTAGATGTATTTTCCGGAGCTCCTATTTTGCGTTTTATTCTAGCGGCCATCTCGTCTAAACTTACGGGCTTTTTTAAATAATCATCGATACCCAAAGTAAAACCATCCATAATGACATCTTCTTTGGTATTACCGGACATGACCATGATAGGGGTTTTTGAATCCTTAATGAATCTAATATGCTTTACCACCTCTAGTCCGGTCATATCTGGCATATTAATATCCACGATTACCAAATCTGGTTTGAACGATTCAAAAAGCGCTATTCCTTTTTGGCCTGTATCCGCAGTCCGAATAGTATAACCTAATTCTCTTAATCTTTTCTCTACGGATAGTAAAATCAATTGTTGGTCATCTATGGCTAGTATTTTCATAATTTTAAAATTTAAATCGGTTTATTTCAAGAAGCATACTCTTGGGAGCACAATTACTCATCATAAGCAAAGGTATTCACCCTTTAGCAGCCTTCTATTTTTAAGACCATCACTTACTTATTTCTGTAGACGAATGGTTGTTATGGTTAGATAAATAATTAGTAAAATTATTTCGTAAGTATTTTCCTTCAATTAACGTCTATTTTATGTTTATTATTGTAACAAAAAATTATTTTTCCCGTTATATCGTGGTAGATTTTAAATACAAAATGGCTAAGAAAAGTACCAACACCTTGCTTGTCGTTGCAATATTCATTGCACTAGCATTTCATGGTTCTAGTATTTTCTTCACTTTAGAGTCTACCTACGATGCATTAATTCATCTTTTCTTTGCGGATCACTATGCCAATAGTTGGTTTGAACCTTGGGATTATAGATGGTACACTGGGTTTACCGTTCAGGGTTACCCACCATTGGTACATCAATCTATTGCACTGTTATCCTATATCGGCGGTCTTAAATTTGGCATGTTCAGCGTGGCCTTAATCGCCATAGTCCTTTTCATCACAGGAGCCTATAGGTTTAGTCTATTGATGACCGCAAATAGAAAAATTGCTGGTTACACTGCCCTATTAGCGGTTTTCTCGTCAACCTTCGTAGAAACACTTCACATTTTTGGTCAATTGCCCAGTATTGCGGCATTATCTATTTTACTACATTCCTTCCCAGAAATATATCAATGGTTGAAAACAGGAAAGCTCAGGTATTTTTTAACGAGTTTATCCCTCATAGCGGTCACAGTAACATCGCACCATGTAACCCCCATCTTTGGAATGGTCTTTTTCATATTTCCATTGATCGGTATGGTCGTTATGGATGAAGCCCTTGATTATGCCGGTACTAGAAAAAAAGTTACGTTCAAAATATTCTGGAAAGCGTTCCGTAAACTGTTTTGGAGAATTATCAAATTTGGAGGAGGCTCGCTAATACTCATTATTGGCTGTATCCTACCCTATTGGATAAATACAAAAAAGAACCCCATTACACAGGTACCTATTCCTCATGGCTCTAGAGACAACTTTTTAGAAGTAACCTCATCTGGTCTGGTTTTCTTTATTATCCCTTGGGGAATTCTATTATTTGTACTACCCTATTTATTTTATAGGTTGTACAGTAAACGTTATCTATTTTTTGGATTTTCTTTTACGTTATTAACCATCTTGGGTACCGGAGGCACTACGCCGATTCCTTTAAAAATTTTGGGAGAAACAGCATTCAATATTTTAACGCTAGACCGTTTTACCCTGTGGGCTACCATAATGGCGCTTCCTATTTTTGGAGAGTTCATGTACCGCATGGTAGAGGGGGACTTAAGAGTACAACTCCAAGCGCGTTTTGGCGCCGTGTATCATAGGATCATGGGTGGGTTGTTAGTTGGGGGCATCCTCTTTATGGTCATCTTTACCATGAGTTTGGGGTATTTTAGACCTTCCCAACCTCAAAAAATTAAAATGTTACCTATCGTTAATTTTCTCAATCAAGACCAACATGACCAATGGCGCTATTTACCCCTGGGATTCGGGGACCAAATGGCATGGTTATCTGCCCAAACAAATGCCATGACCGTGGATGGAAATTACCATTCTGCACGAAGGCTCCCAGAATTGACCACAAGAGCCATAGAACGTTTGGAGAATTCCAAATTTAGAGGTGTAGAAGGTATAGGTTCGTTACAACAATTCCTGACCGTCCCGGAAAAGTATAACTTAAAATACATCTTTTCTAACGATAAATTTTATGACCCCTTACTGTTCTTCTGTGGTTGGCAGCGTTTACAGCAATTAGAAAATGGCATCATGGTTTGGGAAAAACTTAATGTACCTCCGCTGCCGAAAATTTTAGCAAAAGAAGAAGTGCCCACTTTCCTTAAACTAATGTGGGGTATAATTCCACTTGGAACTATTTTATTAGCTTTTATTTTTAATATTCAATCTATATGGTATAGAGCCCTAAAGGCTAAAAATATAACGCCTTCTGCTTATTTAATTTATTCCCAGAAGTATAAAAACTTTTCTAAGCCACTCATAAATATTAATCTATTCTGGGTAGGCATACTTCTCCTTATATTAATGTTGAGCATGTACACTTTTTACTTGAATACATCTGAACAGAACTCTCCGGAAAATGTCCTTCGCTCCTATTATGATGCCCTAGATTTTAAGGAATTTGAACGCGCACATTCTTATTTAGACCCTGACGGAACCAAAACCTTACCCCAATTTATGTTAGAGGTTTCTGTAACCGATGGCATACTTAGTTCGTATGCCAAAATGGATGCCATTAGTGTAGCCGTAAGCGAACAAACGGATCATAGCGCTACTGCCAACGTTGGCATGCAGTGGGTTACACCATTAGAAAAAATAACCAGAAACCGGACACACGATTTAGTGAAAAAAGAAGGAAAGTGGTATGTAGTACCAGAACCAATCGATACGGATATACCTCCAGATCAACTTTTCACGACTAATGAAACGCAATTTTATAATCACGGTAGACGAAAAATAACCACGCAGCAAACGCACCATGAGGACGTCTTAAAACAACCAGTTTTAGAAGTGCTAAGTGCTAAACTTGTAGCGCAAGCAGGAGAATATGTAATCATAGGGGAATTGCAAAATGTAGATAATGTTCCTGCAGATGTGGTAATTACGGCCTCTTTATATAATGATAAGGATAAAGAACTGGCAAAGTTTAACGCTAAATACCATATGAAGCATAAATTGATGCCCAAGGAAACGACCACTTTTAAGATTCTTTTCGAAGGAATTGCATGGACCCATCCAGAAGAACACCTGCCAAGCAGCTTTAATCCAGATGAATTCACTAAGCTAAACTTGGAAGAAATACCAACAAAATTCAACCTACAATGTGCAGGTAATGTCGCCACAACAGACCTTTATAAAGCAATAACCTTACAAGATTTGGAGCACTCGGAAAATCGTTTAAAAGGCACACTTTTCAATGGTGGCATACAAGAAGTGACCATTCCGCAATTACTGATTTCTTACTATGACGAAAACAAGGAACTTATTTGGGTAGATTCCCAATTTATAAGAGAGGGTGTTCGTGTACAACGTAAGCAGTACTTTGATTATGAACTTTCTACTTTACCCAAATTAAATGTGCTGAACAGTAGTTTAGAAAATTGTTTCGTAAACGGTCTTGAAAATGAGCAGATAGCCGTGAAAATATTCCCTGACAGAGATAACACCCATGGAAAAGAGCTTTTACAACCGTTGCAGGGCAATGGTTATGAGTTTATAAAAGTAGAACTTAACGGCTACATAGGTAATCCCAACTAATGATGAGATTTATTAGCATCTTTATTTTTATATGTTTTTTCTCTTGTGCTGAAAAGAATGAGGAAATAAGGGTGCCTGCCAATACCCCAATTAAACTATTAACAAAAAGCGCACAGTACACCGCAGGCTCAGAGATATGTATCACTTTTAGCGCCTCTAAAGAGTTATTACCCTATCTGGTATTGAAAAATGCTTTGGGAACCAGTGTACTTAAACCTGTAAAGGATACTAACCAACTTAGGTTCTGTGTACCGCCCATGTATGCCAACAAAGCCGGTATCATGCATTGGTCACTGGTACTGAACAGTGAGGAAATTGAAGCCGGGCAGATTAGTATCGCTCCCGACGCAACAACTACCTTCCTTGAAACCTATTTTGGACCCCGGCAAATAACCGCTGGTAAAAATGATTTCTCCATGCTCGTTAACATTCCAACGGACAACTATGATAATACGCTAGTTAACGGAACCATGGTTACCGTAAACAGGGAGTTTGAAGATGAATTCCATCAGTTTATGGTTCCAATTTCCAAAAGTATTGCCTGGAAAAATATAAATGCAACTGAAAAATCCGGTCGTATTCTGGTAAGTGCACTTTGTAGAAACACCAATTCCAAGCAACTTACCACCATTGTTTATCCTGCCATGCCTACTGATTTTGAAATAGGGTATCAAAGAGACCATACGTTTGCGGATGGTAATCAAATTATAACCTTACAAACTAATAAAATCTTAGACAAATACGGCAATGTGGTGAGCGATGGTACCCATGTTAATTTTCTCATAGAAAACCAAGACGGTATTTTTATGAGTGCCACGGGAAACACGATTAATGGAAGAGCCATTGCCAGGTTGTTACATCCTGAAGAGCCCATCACGTGGACGGCAAAAGCATTTATTACCGGGGCTGCCAGAAGTAATACCATTGTTGTTGGTTTTAAAGCTTCAGTAGAAGATTATCCTATCAATTTTGATAAAGACCAAAGAAAACTTTCCATTGGCCCATTACTAGGGTTTATGCAACAAAAGGTTACGGATGGGTTTAGTATTCAGTTGTCCATAAAGTCAGAAGCTAATATTATTAATGAAGAGGAAAAGCTATTTACAAAAGACGGCAAAGCCTCCTATATACTGGATAAGAATTTTTATCCCTCCGGGACTTACAACATTACTATTGAAGCCGCGGGAATTTCTAAAGAGCTGCTAATAACCTTACCCAATGAGTAGAACAAAAAACGCATATCGTATCTTTTTGGTTCTATCCTTTATAGCTATAAATGCCCTTATAATTTTTGGTATTGGTGCTGTATTATCGTATTTGAGTACCGGTGCTGATAAATCTACTATGCTACATTTAGAGCAAGAGGTTCATGATGTCTATTTACCAAAGGTACAATGGACCGACACCTTGGGTGAAGGAAGGCCGATCAGCAAACAGATTTTGAATAAAATTGAAAGAGATTATAAGAGGGCTTGGTATGTAAAAAATTTAGCTTTTAGAACTAATGACCCTGACGGTTTAAAAGACTATTATACAGATAGTGTCTTGGTGAAGCTAAAGCGGATAGTAAGGTTTAATAAGGAAGAAAACGTACATGTTAGAACCACTACCCTTACACACCATCCGGATTTGGAATTTTTTAGTGCGGACGGGCAACTGGTAGTTTTTCGTGACAATAACGTTACCCGTTACTCACAGACCTTTATGGGTGACACACTATTAATTTCAAAAAAAGATACCACTAATTACCGTGTTATTATGCTGTTAGAAGACGGGTTTTGGCGCATAAGACATCTTATGGAAATTAAGTCGGATACCTTGGAAAAAGCAGCTGAGAATAAAATTGGTATGCCTCTAAATCTCGATAACATACGTGGTGTTAATTACTACCCTAAGGATGCCCCATGGAACATGTTCGGAGATAATTTTGATAGTGTTGCCATTGAGAAAGATATAAAACTCATACGGCATATGGGATTAAATATGATTCGCATATTCATTCCTTATGAGGATTTCGGAAAAAATAAAGTTGACCAAAGTAAATTAGCACAAGTAGGTCAGGTACTCGACTTAGCCGAAAAAGCAGGTATCAAGGTCATGATTACTCTATTCGATTTCTACGGGAACTATGATATTACAGACTGGACCTTGACCCATAGGCACGCAGAAGTTATTGTTGAAACATTAAAGAACCATCCCGCATTGCTTGCATGGGATATTAAAAATGAGCCGGACCTGGATTTTGAGAACAGAAAAAAATACACCGTTAATGCTTGGTTAAGTGAAATGATAGCGCAAGTAAAAGGATGGGATACCACACATCCCGTAACCATAGGTTGGTCATCTGCGGAAAGTGCAAACAATTTGTCTAACAAAGTAGATATCGTTTCCTTTCATTATTATGAAAAATTGTCCCTTTTTACTGAAAAATACCGCACATTAAAATCTAACCTTGCTGCAAACAAACCTATATTCCTGCAAGAATATGGCATATCTTCCTACGGTGGTCTATGGAAAGGTTTTATGGGTAGTGAAAGCAAGCAAGCAGACTACTACAAGGAGATTCAAGGATATATTAAGCAAGAGAATATTCCATTCGCTTTTTGGGGTTTGTATGATTTTGAAGAAGTTCCTACAGCGGTCGTTGGACGTTTGCCTTGGCGCAGAGCGCCACAAAAATACTATGGTTGTATTGATACCGCCGGGAATAAAAAACAAAGCTACTCAGAATTGGCACAATAGAAATAAAAGAAAAGAGACGACCCAGTAAGGGTCGCCTCAAGAATTAAACCTAACCAAAACGCTTTTAAGCTTTTACACCATCCTTTTCCATATAACGTTCCACATCCAGCATGGAGAAATCGGCCGTCTTCTGTTGTATGGCCTTAAAACAGTCCATATACATCTGGGTAATCGTAGACATCGGTAAAGAGCAAGCTGCCCTATAATTAGCTTTAGAGAGTAATATCCTATTGGCATCGTCTATAATAATATGCTCAATTGCATCAGCTAAAGAAGCACTATCCTCCGCCTCGAAAAATTCCCCCTTGTAACCTTCATCTTCTACCAGTGTTGCCAAATCTCCCAAATTTGGTAGTACTACCGCCTTGCCATAGCTACCCGCCTGATGCAGGACGCCGGAACTTCCGGTTGTAGAGGTATAAGGAAATACGCAGACCGCGCTATCTCCAAAAATTACCGGAACATCTTCTTCGGCAACATAACCTGTAAATCGTAGTTGCTTTACGTGGGCATAGCTTTTGGCAACGTCCGCTAAGTAACCTGGTGTATTGGGGCTATCGGTGCCCGCAATAACTATCTCAATATCTTCTTGGGTACGCTCTCGAATCTTTTCTACCGCTTCGATCATGACCTCAACTTTTTTATAGGTTCCGAACTTACCAAAGGCCATAACTTGTTTTGGTCCTTCAGGTAAGGCATAGTTTGGCTCAGGCGGAGTTTCAAAAGCACCATGAGGTATCTGAATCACATTTTTTGCTTTATACTTATGTTCCAATATACCTACATACTTATGGATAGTGACAGCAACAACATCAGACGCTAAAACAAAACGGGTTAAGCTTGTACCAATAAATCCGTATATTCTTTGGAGTACTTTGTTTTTAGTGAAGCCCGCGTTCTCCAAATCTACTTTTTCCAATATGTTATGCAGCAAGGAAATACAAGGAATTTTTTTTACCTTACAGATAAAGGGTAATAACAGCCCAAGTGCCGCTGGCACTTTCTTATCTCCGAATTTTAAGAACTGTAGATTAAATAGAATAGCATCCGGTTTAGTTCTATTTAGTGTTCTATTAATTCTAAAAATGTTGGTGTAGCTATTAAAATCCCAGCTCTCCGCTACGGTAATCTTGCAACCACCCTCTTCAAAGTTCAAGTCTTTTTCTTCTGAAGTGTGGTCCGTTATTAATATCAACTCATCTACCTCTGGTTGTAGTCTAAAATGCTTCACTAAATAATAGCCGTATTCTGTTAACGTTACTTTACTTGGTGGGTATGCCGTTACAATTGCTAATTTCATATTTAATTATTTTGGATAGGGTTAGTGTCAGCTTTAAAAAGCTCTTTTTTGTTCTTATTGTTTTTATAGACGAAGTAAACAAGCTGAAATAGTAATAGAATAGCCATAGCTATAATCTGTACCATGACTACTTGCTCTAGATTATCATGGTATATTGTAATGAGTGCTATTTGCAGAAAACCTAAGATTCCGGATATGATTACAGGTACATAATGGTCCAATGACAGATAGTAATAGGCAAAAATATTTGAGATTGCAAAGAGTGAGGTAGCTGTGGCATATTTCCATAGTAGACCTGAAATAGCAAGGTAATCCCCACCGAACATGAGTTGTACGATAAGCTCCGGAAACATCCAACAGGCACTGACTATAAGTGCAGAAAGTATCCCAATAATCGAAACATATTTGAACAATACGGGAGCTGTGGACAAGCCATCTTTTTTACGTTGCACTACGGTTGGCAATAAAATCATGACGAACATCCAAGCGATGAAGTACACCACTCTTCCTATTAATGCCAAGGAAGCGTATAGCCCGGCCTGCTTAGCATCAAAATAGTGTTTTACCATTAAGATGTCGCTGTTGTTGATTATAATTTGGGTCCCCTCATAACAAGCCGTGAGTACTATAAAGGTAGATACCAGCTTTGTATTAGCGGCAGTCAACCTAGCGGACTTATTAAATCTAAAATTTTTCGAATCTGTGGGCAACATCCCGAAAAACAAGGATATGACTATACCCAATGCTACCACAGTAGCAGGGTCCAAAGGTAGGGCCCAAAGCAATAAAAGAGTAATACCAAGCCTGCTCCACATTTCTGTTTGATAGGTAGTGGACAATTTTTTAAAGGCCATTTTTCCCTGATAGATACCCCTATTTACACTCATAAAAAAGTAAACAGGTATTCCAATGGCAAAGACGATGAACATATTGGAAGACTTTGTCAGAAATAGATTCTGTAAGCTAGGGGCAAAGACTATTAACAAAAGCATAGCAATACAACCTCCCAAGAGCGCACCCTTGTATATCTTGAAACGAAAACGGGACCATTGTGTATCCTCTAACAAGACGGCAAATTTGGCCGCAGCCAACTGAAAGGTCATTCCTATAAAAGATAACACCAGCAAAAGTGTAACTAACAGAGCTGCTTCTGCAAACACCTCAGGGCCCAACAATCTTCCTAAAAGAAGATTATAGAGATAATTGCCTCCATTTACAAGAAGTACACTGAGCATAAATATTTGCTCTGGTGAAACCTTCTTTTGTATTAGTCTATACACGGTCATTGCTTAGAATATATCTTGTTTTAGTAGTAGACATCACTTCCTGTATATCATCGTTCTCGAGACCAAATATGGAAATCACAAGATTTTCCAAACCCGCTTTTTTGTAAAGTGCTTCTAGTATAAAAGCTCCACTAGCATCAATGGAAATCACCTTTTCTATACTTAATAAAAGGTCCTTACCAGTAACTAGGGTACTTTCTAAATGACTTTTTATGGCATGACAGTTAGCCGAAGTGATACTCCCTACTATTTGAAACATTCCGTTGATTTCTTTTATTTCTGTAGCCATAATTTTGTTTGGTTTATTCTTTATCAATAATACTATAATGTTAATTTTCATTTAATATTGTAAGAATTTTCATATATTTATTAAAAAATAATTTATTCTGTATTTTCCAGACCATTACTTCCCCTGAAACCTATTTTCTAATATCAATATTTAAAGGATTTTTAAGAACTACGTATGAGTGCCTACCTAAGTGAGAATTTTATTTGTAGTACTAAATTCAAAGTACAGTACCTGTAATACGAACAAAGTAATCATTGACATCACCTGTACGTGAACAACAATGCTGAGACCATTGTGGAAAAAGAACAGCATACTTATTTGAAAAAGGCTGATAATTAGGGAAAATACTATAGGTGTATATTCCTTTAGCAGGACAAAGTAGTAGCTAATAACGTTAGATATTGTAAACAAGAATACGGCCAATACGTACTTCCATAGGTACGGCGCAATAAAGAGGAAGCTCTCATCGGTTAATTTAGTAATGAGTAGCTCTGGCCGTATAACACTAAAAAGGAGTACGGCAGCCCACATGACTAGACTACAACGTACAAAATTGTTGATAATAGTACTTGTATAGCTTGGCTCCTTGCGCTCCATCAAAGCATACAGCGATACCAGTAACACTGCGGACCAAGTTAACTTGCAGACAATACCACCGGTTAGTATTAGTGCTTTGAACAGTTGGGTATCGGTACCTTCTAGGTAACTTCCAATTATCCAAGCGGAAATTTGGTTGTAAAGGTAGTAGCTTCCAAATAGAAGAAGCATACTACCTAAGTACAACCGTTCCGGGGGAACTTTCGTTAGTAATGATTTTATGGTTGTCATTTGTATGGTTTTAAAGATGTTTATGTTCAATTCTCATACAAATATCCAAGTAATGTTCTTCCGAAAATGTTCCTTATAGGTAGATGGAAGATTTCTGTAGATGAGTGGTAGTTATCGTACTTCCGGTACTCATGTATTGCCTCTAACTTTACAAAAACAACTTAGCACTAATAAATACCTGATATAAGCGTTATATTTTTGTAGTAATAATCCTACTATTAATGAACAGATATTTTCTATACCTCTTTTTTATCCTCGTAACATCTTTTGCATCTGCACAAAATTCTATGCAACCCGGCTTTGAACTTTTGGAAAATGGCAATTTTGAAGAAGCCGAATATTTTTTCAGAACATACCTAGAATCAAATCCGAAAAATAAAACAGCACAGCTATGTTACGGCCGTGCGGTGGGGCTAAGTGGCGAACCAAAGAAAGCGACCCTATTATTCTCCAAAATGTTAGAAAACTTTCCCAAGGATTTTGAAGTACGTATCAATTATAACGAATCCTATTTATGGGCAAAAGACTATACTACTGCCAAACCACTTTATAAGGCTTTGGTAAGTGATTATCCAGAAAATTTTGGTGCAGTTCTAGGCTATGCAAATACCTTGAGTAATTTAAAAGAATATGAGGAGGCCCTTATTTGGGTAGAGAAAGCATTACTTCTACAGCCAGATAGCGAAAATGCCAAAGTTTCTAGAAAATATATGCGCTTGGGCTATGCGAACAAATTTGTGAACAATCAACAGTACAAGAAAGGCGAGCAGCTTCTAAAACAAATATTCAATGATTTTCCTGAGGACAAAGATGCTTTATTAAACTTGGCCAACTTATATCTCATTACCAAAGAAGTATCCAGTGCAAAGGGCATTTATAAGAGATATGCCACAACACCAAAAGATTCCATAACAGCTCTAAATGGTTTGGCACTGGCAGAACATATAGGAGAAAGGGATAAAGAAGCTTTAAAACAAGCAACGCTGGCGAAATCCAAAGTCAAGAAAATCGAGAATACTCCACTTGTGGAACAAACCTACGACCGTTATGTTCAAGCATTGATTTGGAACCAAAAATTCGTCAAAGCCAGAAGACTTATAGATAGTTTATCGTTGGAAAATCCAAATAGGAATTGGATTTTAGCTTTAAAGGCAACTCTTGGACTGTATACTGGAGATGCCAAGACAAGTGTTAACAGTTATTCCCAAATCTTAGCGAATGACAAGAACTCCTTTGACGGTAACCTAGGCATTGCTAATGCTCTTTTTGCAGCCGATCGCATTGTACCTGCTTACCGGGCGGCCTTTAAGACATTGGAAATTTATGAAAATCAAAAGGATGCTACCGGCTTTATTGTAAAACTCAATACCATACACACGCCTACCGTTGAGGAACATGCCGCTTACACCTTCGATAATGGTAATAATAATGCCTTTTTCACCAACACTACGGTGGACGTTCCCTTGTCAACAAAATGCCGCACTACCCTCTCGTACCTGTATAGAACGACCGAAAACACGGTTACAGGTAATAAGGCCAATTCACATGTACTCGTTGCAGGTCTACACTACAAATTATTCCCTAAAGTAATGTTCAAAAGCATCCTAGGTCTGAACAACTCGCAATTTATGGATGACGCTTATACACAACCCGTCTTGGATATTAAATTAGCTACGCAACCCTTTAAAATGCAAAATCTAGAAGTGGGTTACCAACGTGAAGTTCAAAATTTTAATGCTGACCTAATTGAGCGTGAAATCGTACTTAACAATTACTCTCTTAACTATAATCTTGGAACGAACTTTAATTTGGGTTGGTATACCCAGCTTATCCATACGCAACAGAGTGATGCTAACAGTCGTAATCTGCTTTTTACCTCCCTGTACTATACCTTATTGAAAAAACCGGCATTAAAAATGGGAGTTAATTATCAATATATAACCTTCGCGGAACAAGTACCTACAATTTATTTCAGTCCGGAAAAATATCAAGCGCTAGAGATTTTTGCAGATGTAAGGGGCACCATTTCCGAGAAGACTTCTTACATGGCCAGTACCGCAACGGGTATACAACAAGTAGAAGCCGACCCAAATACCACGATTTTCAGGGCCGAGGCAAATGTTCAACATCGGTTTTCCAAACGTTTTATTACAGGTATTTATGGAAAATACAGCAATATAGCATCGGCGACCGCGGCAGGTTTCGAATTCACGGAATTAGGAATAAAGCTAAAATGGTTACTCACCAAAAAACCATTATTTTACGATAAGCTAACTAAATAAGGGAAGAAGCTGTCACAATAAGTTTAACCTCCTAATAAGTTCAGGACGACTAGACCTGCTTATCGGAATTACTTTCTTTTCTATAAGTACACTATTGTCCTCAATGTCTATAATCCTAGTAAAATTGATGATGTACGATCGGTGTATCTGTAAAAAGGTCTTTTCCGGGAGCTTCTCTTTTATCTTCTTTAATGTGGTATGCACATGGTATGTCTTACCTTCTGTAGTAATATCTATATAGTCTCCCTTCGCTTCTACGAACAAAACCTCTTTCAGCTTTAGTTTTATCAACCGCCTATCTATGTTGATATAAAGATCTTCCTCTGCACCAGATTCATTAGAACTGCCCTGTTCTTCTTTTCCCCCACTACTTGCCAAAGCGTTCTTTATTTTCTGAAGCGATTTTTCAAAGCGTGGTGGTGTTATTGGTTTGACCAAGTAATCTACTATAGCTTCATATTCATACGCTTCAATCGCAAATTCAGTATCTGATGTGGTCAACACTATTCTTGGTGAGCTTTTTAGGGTCTGTACAAAATCTACACCACTGAAACCGGGCATGTGAATATCCAAGAAAACCACATCCACATCTTGCTGATTCAAAAATTTTATGGCATCTATTGCATTATCAAACTCATCTAGGACAATTAATTCCTCATATTTAGAACACAGCTGATGAACAATAGCTCTAGCAGCGGCCTCATCGTCTACAATAATACAGGTCATATTCAGATTGTTTTGAGGTACGTTTCAATGGTACACAGCTCTTTGAGAAATTCTTTGTCTTTTTCCATATTTTGAGCATTTAACTCTTCTTCGTAAGCAACGGACAACGTATAAGCCTCTGTCATGCTCAAGATATTAAATTTATGCTTTAATTTATGGACAATCTGAGCTGCTTCATGAAAGTTCCCCTCCAGAACAGCCTTTTCATAGATAACCTTTTCAGACGGGAATTCGGTTTTCAAAATGTGTATAAATTGATTTTCAAATTCTTTATCATCTCCTGCCAGGTCCTTAATATAATCCAAATTAGGCTTGCTCATGATAATCCTTTTTAAATGTAACGTAAAATGTAGTTCCTTTATTTGGTTCCGATTCCAGCCAAACATCGCCTTGGAATAAAGCCGTAATTTTCTTCACTAAAGAAAGGCCAACACCGGCAGCATTGGAGCTACTTTCCAGCTTAGTGAACATCTCAAAAATTGTGGTCATATATTTTTCGGGAATTCCTTTGCCATTGTCTCTAATGGTAAACTTCCAATAAATTTCATCGGGAATAAAATCAATACTAATTAGACCCAGCTTTTTATCTTCTACGGCTGCAATGGCATTCGACACTAAATTTCGGAACAATTGTTCTATCCAATATTTTTGAATTGATATAACGGGCAAGTCATTGGCCAATTCAAAATTGATGTATTCAGGCACTTGCGAAGTAGCAACAATTTCCGATAGTAGGTTTTTTATATCAACATTGGTTCTGTTCTCCATATGATTCCCCACCGTAGCATGTTGTAGGATACCGTTGATGAGATTATCCATTCTGGTCAAATTTTCAGCGACCAGTGCACAATTGTTTTTACTATCCTCAGAGAAGTTCTCCTTTTCCTCTTCAGTAATCCAGGACATTAAGGCATGTACGTTTCTTATGGGAGACTTTAAATCATGGGAAACCATTTTTACGTAATTGTTCAATGAATCGTTTTGTGCAGCCAAGTCCTTTAGAAGTGTATTTTTCTCCTCGGTAACCCTAGTTATTTCAGTTGCCAAATGCCCAACATGTTTTGCCAGTTTTTCGATATCTACCGGTAAAGTTTTTTGTTTGTCCTTAGGATACTTAGTCTCCAAATTTACGTTTAGACTTTCTACTGCACGCTCTAAGGACAGCAATACATTTTTTTGTCGTTTCGCTTCCTTTTCCAATTCCCTATTTGCAAGAAACAACTCTTCTGAGCTAATGGCCGTGGCCCGTTGCATCATGGAAAGTTTTTCGTCATAGTTCTCATATGATTTTCCTACAGCATCCATAAACACTTGTAGGTCGGGATGATCCTTGAAATCCTCAGGTAAATATTTCCGTATCTGTCTTCTTAGAAGTGATGACATTATTCGCTAAATAGGGTTAGTGTCATGGTTTGGTTATGTAGCTTACAGCTATCCTGACCTTCAAAGGGTGCCATTTCTCCATAAGAATAAAATCCTGAAACAACCGCATTATCCCCTATTACGGATATAACCTCTTCCACCTCTTCCTCCGTTCGTTGGTCCATAACCAATTTTCTGCCTACACAACTGACTAAAATTGCAAGTTCCGGTTTATTCTTACGATTTTTCATAGCTAGCTCCGCTGCAGTTCTGGCGCCATTGGCAATATCATCTACGGTAGACATCATTAATTGTACACGAGAACCTTCTGGCACATCACCAGCTAAGATCATGGTATTATTATTTTCATCAATATTAAGTATGGTCCTCACTATGGCGGCTTCATTTTCGGTAGTAATTACGCTTAACGGATACAGAAGAGCAGATTTAGGTAATTCTTTGGCCTTGTCCCCTAAATATCTTTTGTATAGGTCCAATGCCGGTTTACCATCAAGCTCGTATAAAACGTTATTATTGGATTTGGTTATGATGCGTTCAGGTCCAAAGGAGGTCCAGCCCCCAAAATTGGCACTGGATATTTCTAAGGTGTCGCCGTAAAATGCTATGGCTACCACTTCTCCCTCTTTAGGATTCTCATTATATGAGGCCAACGTTTTTTCAAATCGATCATCGTCTCCACATAACCCTCCGGACAATCCTATGTTTTTTGCTTTGCCGGTTTCAAATCCCTTAATTAGGGCACTGCCATTTACGGTGCTGCCTTCTGAAACCAGGAAGAAGTATTTGAGCTTATCTTTAGGAAACTCTTTCATCAGTGCCTGACCCAAATTAAAGTCATTGTTATCAAATTCCTTAACATTCTTGGTATGCACTATGAAACTACTTTTCTCAAACGCGATGGCCGTAAGAACAATCGTCTTTTCTTCAACGGCCTCATTAATTATCTCTCCAGAAGTAGAACCAAATACAATATGTCCATTTGGGAATAAGTTCCTAACCTCATCATATAGCGAAGAATCTTCTAACATATACCTGTTACCAAAGACCATTACCAGCGGCCCGCTTAATTTTTCGGCACTGTTCAATACAAATTTACCGTCTGCTTTTTTAATTCCTTGTACTATTCTCATTTAACTGGTTTTAGGGAACAAATGTCTTTATCTAGTGTAAAATGGAACTCCGTACCTGTTCCTACTTCACTTTCTAACCAAACTTCGCCACCATAACGATCTATTATTTTTTTTACGATGGACAATCCAATACCTGTTGACCTTTCATTATGACCAATAGATTGAAAAATCTCAAAAATCTTTTTATGATACTCCTTAGGAATACCCACACCATTATCTTTAATGGAAAAACCCCAATGCGTTTCCGTTTCAGAATAAAGGACCTGAACCATACCCTCTTTTCTTTCGATATGTACAACAGCGTTCCCAATTATATTCTGGAACAGTTGATGTATTTTGGTACGGTCGGCAAATATAACAGGTAGCTTTTCCGGCACCGTTAGCTTTACGTGGTCAGGAATATAGATACTATCCCCCACAGCTTTAACAACTTCATTTAAATTTACCTCGGCCACATCCATCGTGGAACTGTCTGCCGTAGAGTATTCCAATATGCCGTGTATCAGCTTATCCATAGCGGTAACCTTCTCCTGCATTAATTGAAGGTTCTGCTGCCCATTTTCATCGAGTACATCACTGTAATCCTCTTGGATCCATGTTGCTAAAGCACTAATACTCCGCAATGGAGATTTTAAGTCGTGGGAAACAATGTGAGCATACTCTTGTAAACCCTTATTGCTTTTCTCCAATTCTTTCAATAAAACCTCTTTTTGTAATTCTAGAGACTTTTGATTGGTAATATCCAGATGTATACCAATGGACCCGATGACTTTATTATCCGCATCATACCTTGGTGCACCACTTATTAACCAGTGCTTTACTTCTCCATTTTTGTTCAGGACTTCAATTTCGTAGGAATCTGATGAGCCAGCCAGTCTTTTAGCTGTTTTCTCCTGAATGACATTATCGTTTTTTACCTTTAGCACATGAGCAGCCTTTTTACCCACAAGCTCATTTTCTTGGAAACCACTCATGACCGTAAAACTTTGGTTGACCATTTGGATAATATCATCATTATCTACCTCAATGAGACCTAAGTTCATGTTGGCTATTATACTGCTATACTTCTCCCGCTCCACGTTCAAACGATCCTCTGCTTCCCTTTGCTTGGTAATATCCTCAATTAAAGCTACTTGATAATCTGTTTCTCCTGCACTATTCTTTACCGCACTTACTAAGGTTTTGGCAAGTAGCTCTGACCCGTTCTTTTTACGATATTTCTTCACCACTGAAAATTTCTCTAGTTCACCAGCATTCATTTTCTTTACGAGCTCTAGACTTTCTTCCGCATTTTCTGCGGCAGAGATATCTTTAACGTGCATTGTTTTAAGCTCTAATTCAGTGAACCCCAGTAGACTTGTAGTGGTAGCATTGGCCTTTATAATTTTGCCATTGTCCGTGAGTACAATACCGAGAGGAGAATTCTCGACAATAATATCCAACTGTCTTTTTTGTTCGGACAGCAATTGTTTTATTTCCATTTCCTGGGTGATATCCCTCAGAATTCCTTGAGCTGCAATGGGCTTTTTATGGGTGTCGTAAATGAGACTAGCATTAATTTGAACCCATTTTGTACTACCATCCTTGACTATAATTTTGGCCCTATAATTTTTAAGAATACCTATTTCCATTAAAGACTGCATGGATTCAGCGGTATAGGCCATGAAATCCTTGTGAACCAACTGGGATAAGTTCAAATCTTCCACACCATGATCGTATCCTAAGAAATCCTTGGCGGAGACGTTCATATTAATAACATTAAAATGAAGGTCCATGACCACATAAGGGTCGATGATATTTATGAAAACACCATCTAATTCCGAGGTTTTTTCATTCAGTAAATTCTCTAATTTAGCGTTAGCTTCTTTTAAATGATAGGTAGTATCGTAAAGCTCTTTAGACTTTTGTTCTAATATTTTTTCAGCCTGAATACGAGCCTTTTTCTGTCGGTCCAAAGCGCGTTTCAGCAATTGAACTTCTTTGCTATCCATGCTGTGTGATGTGAAATTTAACTTCAGAGCCATCCTCTTTCAATAGTTCATAGACTACGGTGGCACTTTCATTAAAATGCTCGAAAGATTTTTCTATTAGACCATGTGCAAGTCTATACAAACCTCTTGAAGAGGAATAAATCATGGATAGGGTGTCATCTGTTTTTTCCAAAATTTTGAACGTTGGCAACTCTGCATCAGGATAAAGTTTCCGGACATGCACATGTATATGGTCTTCGATAGAATACAACAAAGCCAAAGGCGAATTATAATTTTGTATGACCTCTGGATGAGCTGCTCCCAGACCTGCAAAAAGATAATGTCCAAAAGCATAAATCAAATCCCCTAAGGGTATATCCGTGTCCTTACTAAGTTCCGTAATAAGACCAACCATCTCATTGAAATCGTAAGTACCTACAGAGGTGTAAATGCCTTGAGAGGGTAAGTCTGCTCCCTCAATGATGGTATCCACCGTTTCTAGTCCAAATTTGGACTCTACCATTTCCAAAAATTCCGTAAAAATTATACCTTTCATAAATTAAAATTAAAGATTTAAAAGTAAGAAAAGTATTACCTGTCAAAAAAATAATGTTGTGAAATCAACTTTTTAATTAGCCTTTGACTAATTGGTTAACACTCCAATACGCCAAGACTTTTTTCATTTTTGATTCGTAATCAGCGTATTTTAAAGGTTTTATAATATAACCAGCTACACCAATTTGGTAACATTTTAGTAAATCCGCCCTATTCTCCGAAGTTGTGAGTATAATGGTAGGTAGGTATTTTAAGATGTCATCTGCCTTGAGAATTTCCAAGAATTCTGTTCCACTCATTCTTGGCATATTCAAATCTAGAAGAATAATATCCGGTAATTTATTTCCGGATTTTAAAAGTGCCAATGCCTCTTCGCCATTCGTTGCTTTAACAATATTATGCTTTGTTTCTAGCTTAGAAAGCGTTCGCTCTAATTTCATTACCTCAATTGTATCATCCTCAATAAGCAAAATATCCATAATTCTATTTTTATAAGAGGTTAAAGTTCCTGTTTTTACAGCTACTACAAATAGAAGTGTAGCCCAATGACGCTTTACTGTCGGTGAATGGTAATTAACTAAAGTTTAAAAAACCAGCTAATATTCAGAATCGTTGCAATAGTTCTGTGCCAAATTTATTCCCTAACATTTGTAATTAGACAAATTTACGGTCGGGAGCGAAAGCATCGATACTCATAGACGGTTTCTGTTCGTCGATAATTTCGGAAACCAGTTTACCCGTCGCGGGCCCTAAACTCCAACCCATCATGGCGTGCCCGGCAGCAAAAGTCAGGTTGTTTATAATCTTAGATTTTCCGATATAAGGTAAACCATCTGGTGACACCGGTCTCATGCCCGTTGAGGCGTTTTCAATTTCATCTTTTTGAATCTCCAATTCTGGATAAAAGGTTTTGGCCCCTTTTGCTATGGCCTGCACTCGCTCCTTCCTGATAATATTATTAATTCCCGAAAATTCCATGGTGCCGGCGAAACGTGTAAAGCCCTTCATAGGTGTCACGGCCATCTTGGCCTCCATAAGTATGGCCGGTAAAGATATCCCCGTTTCTCTTTCAACATTTATACGATAGCCTTTCCCGGCCTGTAAGGGTAAATCGATTTTCAATTTTTTGGAAAGTTCTCCACTCCATGATCCTGCGGCCATTACGACATCGTCGGTTTCGTAGATATCCTTGTCGGTTCTAAGTCCGATTATTCTTTGATTCTTGAGTACAATATCCTCAACTTCTTCGTTGGTTTTGACCTTAACTCCCTGTTTCTTCAAATAGTTGAGCATTTTTGGCATAAACTCCGTCGGCGTGGTGTGTCCATCACATTCATAATGAATGGCACCCAGTGCATCTATTCTTATATTCGGTTCTATATTTTGTAATTCTTCTTTATTGAGTTCATTTACTTCCAAGCCCAAAAAACTTGCTTTTTTAGCAACCTCAGCCTCGTGTAAATAGGACTTTTCGGTTTTATACAGCATCAACAGTCCTTTCCGTTCTAGTTGAAAAGTTCCTAAATCTCCTGATTGCTTTATATCTGCATACAACTCCCTACTAATGATATTGATTTCCTTTATCAAGGGTATTGCCTTTTCTACTTTAGCATTTGTGGAAGATTTATGAAAATACCAAGACCACTTTAGAAAATCTTTATCCAGTCTTGGTTTCATATAAAACGGACTTGCAGAATTAAACATCATTTTAATCCCAGTCGCAATCATGCCGGGCGAAGCTAACGGAATAATATGGCTCGGAGTAATGTAACCCGCATTAACAAAAGAGGCTCCGGAGGTAATATCCGATTTATCGATAACGGTTACTTCATGACCTGCTTTGTGCAGGTAGTAGGCAGAACTGAGGCCCACGATTCCACCTCCTATAATTACAATATTTTTACTCATTTTTATAATACTTGAAATCCATGTGCATAGGGGTCGTCCTCATCAATAGTTATGGTGTTCTGTCCGTATATTTTAGCCCAACCTTTTATACTGGGGATTATCGCCGGCATGTCCCCAAGAACTGTCTCTTCTTCTACACGCCCAATGAATTGGGACCCGATAAAACTTTCGTGAATAAAATCTTCCCCAAGTCGTAATTTACCTTTGGCATACCATTGCGCCATACGTGCAGATGTTCCCGTACCACAAGGAGACCGGTCAATAGCTTTATCACCATAAAAAACGGCATTTCTAGCGGTAGCTTTAGGAGAAATGGTTTCGCCCGTCCATAGCATATGACTTACATTTTTTATAGTGTCATCTTCCGGATGAATGAACGTATCGGGATATTCAAGATTGATTTTATCACGAATCTCTTGACTAAATTGAATCAACTTACTTGCTGAAAAATCCTGTATGCCACTAAAATTCTTTTGTGGGTCTACAATAGCATAGAAATTGCCCCCGTACGAAACATCAAATATCAACTCTCCCAAGTAGGAAGAATTAATGGTCAACCCCGTAGCGGCTAGGTACGATTTTACATTGGTTAATTTTACCCAATCTACCTTATCACCGGTTTGCTGGTATTGTATTTTCACTAAGCCGGCGGGAGTTTCCATCCGCACCTCTCCTGGTACTTTTGGTTTTAAAAGTCCCTCTTCTATCCCTATGGTTATGGCACCAATTGTTCCATGTCCGCACATGGGCAAACAGCCGCTTGTTTCTATAAAAAGAATACCGAAATCGTTATTAGAGTCTGAAGGTGGATAAAAAATACTACCACTCATCATATCATGTCCGCGGGGCTCGAACATTAATCCTTTTCGTATCCAGTCGTAGTCCTTCAAAAAATGTTGACGCTTTTGGCTCATATTTGCCCCAATAAGTTCTGGACCTCCTTCTTTGATAACCCGCACTGGATTACCACAGGTATGCGCGTCGATACAAACGAAAGTATTTTTGGACATAAGTATCTATTTACTGGCAGCGATATAGTTATTAATTCTTCTCTCAAGAATAGGAAGCGTAACGGTCCCCTGTTCTAAAATAATTTCGTGAAACTGCCTAATATCAAATTTACTTCCCAGTTCCGCTTCTGCTTTTTTACGTAATTCCCTTATTTTTAATTCTCCAATTTTATACGAAATAACTTGACCCGGCCATGCGATATAACGATCGGTCTCAGTGCCTACCTCATGTTCAGAAAGCGCTGTATTGGATAACATATAATCCAAAACTCTTTCACGTGACCATCCCTTGGCATGGATTCCCGTGTCTACCACCAATCTGCACGCGCGCCACATTTCATAAGTAAGCTTGCCAAACTCTTCGTACCGTGTAGTGTAGATGCCCAATTCATTACCTAGGAACTCTGTGTAGAGCGCCCATCCTTCCCCATAAGCGGAGAGGTACATATTTTTTCTGAATTGGGGAATACTGTCCCCGAGTTCCTTGTTTAGACTTCCCTGTAGATGATGTCCCGGAACGGCTTCATGTGCCGTTAGGGAAGGTAAAGTGTATAAGGGCCTACTTTTCAACTTGTAGGTGTTTATTAAATAATATCCCGGTTGGGTTTCTGAGGACGGTCCTGAATAACGACCCCCGGTATATTTAGGAGCAATGGCGTCTGGCACTTTGATTACCCCATAAGGTCTCCTAGGAAGGGTCTT
The DNA here is from genome assembly GCF_002742365.1 of Maribacter sp. 4U21. NCBI lineage: Bacteria > Pseudomonadati > Bacteroidota > Flavobacteriia > Flavobacteriales > Flavobacteriaceae > Maribacter > Maribacter sp. 4U21. Next base: position 58,619 of record NZ_MDGN01000050.1, on the reverse strand, counting down.
GAAGAACTTAGGCAATTCCGCATCAATACGTTTGGCAATGTCCCTCGCATGCATAAGCAATTCTTCTCCCGTAGATGCATAAAACTGGTCATCCGTCCTTAAAAAGCTTAAAAAATCAGAAAAGCTACCCTCAAAACCAACGCGCTCAATTATCTCTTTCATCTCTGAACGTATTCTGGCCACTTCATTGAGTCCAATCTCATGAATATCATCAGCACTATACTGTTCTGTGGTCGTATAATAATTGATTCGGTTCTGGTAAAAGTCTTTACCGTTAGGGGTCTCGGATACACCCAAAGTGGTTCTTGTTCTAGGAATATATTCTTCCTCGAAGAATTGCTTTATTTTTTTAAACGAAGGCACCACACTATTTTCAATTGCAATCTGCGCTGCATTAAGTATAGAATCTTTTTGTGCTTTCGTCATCGATGACGGTAATGCGGTAAAAGGATCATAGAAACCGCTTTGTGTATAATCGGCCACGATATGAACATCGTAGGTACTTTCGTATCCGTTGAAAATAATTTTTGGTTGTGAAAGTCCCTCGTCCAAACCTTTTTTTAATACTACAAGATGTTCACTTACAAAAGCAGGTATGGCATTTAAAACATTTAAGTAGCGTTTAGCATCGGTATGGGATAATATGGGTTTGATTCTATAGTTGAGATTCAAATGGAATCCCTGGTCCGCCTGTATGGGGTTCAGGTGCATCTTATAGGTGTATTCATCAACCGTATTTTGTAAACGAAAACGTATTAGTTCCGCAGAAATTTGTTCCGTTTCGGACAACTCTGAACTATTGAGTTTCTTTAGTTCTACCAATTGAGATTGAGCGAAATCCGACTCTTGCTTTTTCAATTTTTCTTGAAATCTTCCCAAGGGATACACCTTACTATCATACACCTCATAGCCCTCTACGGTCTGAATAATATTTTTTAATTCTTCCGAAGCATTCTGTTGGGCGGAAACCGTCACCATCCCCTTAAAGACAAAACAGAGAAAAAACAGACCTATAGTTCTATTAAACGTACACATATTAGATTTTGTTAGAGGTATGCACACCGTTTACTATTCGTACTACGTTCAATGGGTTTGTATCCTGTAATTCTTTTGGTAACATATTTTGTGGCCAACTTTGATATGCTACTGGGCGCACCCATCTCTTTATGGAAGAAGTCCCAACAGAAGTAAAACGACTGTCCGTAGTCGCGGGAAAAGGACCTCCGTGTTGCATTGAGGGGCATACTTCTACCCCGGTAGGCACACCGTTAAAAATTATCCTTCCTACCCTATTCTGTAAACTATCTACAACACTGTTGTAAGTATTCAATTCTACTGTACTTCCCAAAACGGTTCCGGTAAGTTGCCCATCCAACTTTTTAATAATAGCCTCCAATTCTTCTGAATCCTCACAACGCACCACAATAGAAAACGGACCAAATACTTCTTGATGCAACTTTGTGTTCCGTAAAAAATCAGACCCGTTCACGGTCAATACTTTCTGTTTCGCAAAGTTTGGTGGTGCGCTTTCTTCGTATGCGGCGACAACATCTACTGTGTCTTGACGGCTCATTTCATCTTTGCCGTTCTCAAAATTCTCATGAATCTTTGGGTGTAGCATACAAATAGGTTCAGCTTTACTAATTTCTGCTCCCAAGGTGGAAATAAAACCATCTAAAGCAGTACTCTTTATGGCAAGAAGTAGACCCGGGTTTGTACAAAACTGGCCGGCACCCAGTAAAATGGAACCGGCATATTTTTTAGCCCAATCTTCACCCTGTTCTTCTAAAGCGCTCGGCAGTACTATAACTGGATTTACGCTACCCATTTCAGCAAATACGGGAATAGGTTCCTCACGGCCATTTGCTAGTTTATAAATAGCTGTCCCCCCTTTAATACTGCCCGTAAAACCGACACCCTTAATTTTATCGTTCATTACCAATTGCTCCCCGACCGCTATACCACTACTGTTCAAATTCGAAAAAACACCTTTTGGCATTCCCGTTTTGTCAATAGCCTTGGTAATAGCCGAAGCCACTAGCTCTCCCGTACCGGAGTGCATAGGGTGACTTTTGACGATGACCGGGCAACCAGCCGCTAAGGCGCTGGCAGCATCTCCTCCCGCAGTAGAAAAAGCCAAAGGAAAATTACTAGAACCAAAAACAGCGATAGGTCCAATGGGCATTAACATTTTCCTTAGGTCTACTTTAGGAATGGGTTGCCTATCCGGTTTTGCGGTATCTATTGTTGCTTCTACCCAAGAACCTTCCTCCAACAAATCGGCAAACGCATTTAATTGGCCTAGGGTTCTTCCCCTTTCTCCGTTAGCTCTCCCTTCAGGTAGACCCGATTCCTGCATGTAAGTGGAAATCAATGTATCCCCCAACGCTTCAATCTCTAAGGCGATTTGTCTCAAAAATTTCGCTTTCTCCGAACCGGTACACTTTTTATAGGTGACAAAAGCCTCCGCGGCCAAATCACACGCTGCCTTTACCTCTTGCGCTGTAGCTTCATGAAAAGTCCATGGTGTAGGCAGATTTAACTTTGGATTAAATGTTTGATAAGTATGTGTGCCTTGTTTAGAGATTTCATCTCCTATATAGTTTCCGCCTGTAATCATTGTATGTGCTATAGTTTACTATTAAAAATAAGAAACACTGAACGAAACAATACGCGTTCCAGTGTTTCTTTTCAAATTTTATGAAATGGTAGGATTAATTATGTACCATATTCAATTCCTTGTAAACTGGCAGGGTAGGTCTTGAAGCCATTCCTTTGGCAATTACTCCTTCTACGCGTGTTCTCTCCGCACCTATTAACGGAAGCCTTGGTGCCCTTACCCTTTCGGTTCCTATTCCTGTGGCAACCTCTGCCATTTTAATATTCTGAACCAACTGGGGGTTAATATCCAACTCCAATAAAGGCAAGAACCAACGGTAAATTTCAAGTGCTTCTTCCCGTTTTCCAGCTTTTGCCAGTTCAAAAATAGCACAGGTTTCCGCCGGAAACGCACATACTAAACCAGCCACCCAGCCGTCCGCACCCATAAGAATACTTTCTAAACCTAGAGTATCTACTCCTGTAAGCACTTTTAACCTATCTCCAAATCTAGCTTTGATACGCGTAACGTTAGAAATATCCCTTGTAGATTCCTTCACTGCTTGGATATTACTACACTCCATAAGTTCATCGAACATATCCAACGTAACCTCAATACCATAATCTACCGGGTTATTGTATATCATAATGGGTAACGAAGTACTATTAGCAACCGTTTTAAAATAAGTTACGGTTTCATAATCGTTGGCCTTGTACCGCATTGGGGGTAACATCATTAGACCCTTTGCCCCACATTCCTCTGCTACCTTTGCTGCATGTATGGCACCCTTAGTCGTTTGCTCAGCTATATTGATGATTATGGGAACCGCACCCTTTACCATCTTAACCGTTTCTATAATTAGCGTCCGCTTCTCCTCGTACGTTAGCGTACTTGCCTCTCCCAGCGTTCCACCGAGGATAATTCCAGAAACGCCAGCTTCTAGTTGCGCTTTTATGTTTACTTCGAACATCTCGATATCCAAAGTATCATCTTCTTTGAACTTTGTCGTTACAGCGGGCATTACGCCTTTCCATTGAACACTCATATATAATAATTTAATTTTCTACAAAAATAGAGACCATTGCATTTATTCCTATACCTGAATTTTAGCCGTATATAAGCTTATATTACCTCAAAAATTACATAACTTAGTGTTTTGAGATAAATTACAGTTATATTGAAAGTACTTCCCTTTGAGATTTCAAAACCAGTTGACGTACATCTGCTTGTGCAGATAGACAAGGGTTTAGTATTTTTTGATAAACTTCATCAGCACAAGGAAATACAGATAAGCCTTATTGTTAACGGCAGCGGCAAACTCATTGTTGGTGATAGCGTTCATTCCTTCGGTGCTGGCGAAGTTTTTGTCATTGGCAGTCAGGTCCCCCATCTATTTCAGAGTACCCCTAGTAAAGAACATGCGCACATGATCTCCCTATTCTTTACTCCACACAGTTTTGGAGCGGATTTTTTTAACATCCCTGATTTAGAACAGATTACACCATTTTTTAAAGTGGCGAACAAAAGCTTTAAAGTAAGCCCCATTAAGCCGGATATTATAGAAATAATGCTTCAAATTCCTTTAAAGGATAAACTGAACAGATTTATGCTATTTTTAAAACTCTTGGAACTGATAAGTTCGTCTAAAGTAGAAACCTTGATTGAATTTATAAATCCTAAGGCCTTAAATTCCAATGAAGGTAAACGCTTACAGGATGTTTTTGATTATGTTACCAAGAACTTTCAAGCTGATATAAAGCTTGCCACAGCTGCTAATTTGTCATTTATGACCCCGAACGCATTCTGCAGATTTTTTAAACAACGTACCGATAAATCGTTCTTTCAATTTCTCATAGAACTACGTATAGCGCATGCGTGTCAACTCCTTGTTACCAAAAAGGATATGACCATTATAGAAGTCGCCGAGGAATCTGGCTTTAAATCGATATCAAATTTCAACAAAAAATTCAAGTCTTTGAAAAAATGCACTCCGAGCGATTATAGAATTTCGGTTGGCGCGTAGACCAAATTAATACGCCTTGATTTATCTATTAATCGTACGAACAAATTTTTATTAAAATTTAAGGTGAGGAATTACACTAATTTATTATGATATCAGAGATACCTTTTTATCTTTGTGGCCTTATAAAACTTGCCCACGTGGTGAAATTGGTAGACACGCTACCTTGAGGGGGTAGTGTTCGCAAGGACGTGCTAGTTCGAATCTAGTCGTGGGCACATGAAAGTCAGGTTAATCCTGACTTTTTCATTGGTAAAAATTTAACGAAGCATTTTTCTTACCTACGGCATAATGTTGTAAATTTGTTTAACTATTTTTTAAAAAGTATGAACAACGTAAAAAAACAATTCAGTATCCGTGATTTAGAAAATCTTTCTGGGATTAAGGCCCATACCATAAGAATATGGGAAAAGCGGTACAATTTGCTATCACCTGAAAGAACCGATACCAATATCAGGAACTACAGTTTGGCAAGCCTTCAGAAGCTTTTGAACGTTACACTACTTTATCACAACGGACATAAAATTTCTAAGATTGCAAAAATACCTGAAAACGAAATACCGCTAGTGGTCAGGGAAATAGTTGCCAAAAACAGTAATAAGAATCACGCCATAAATTCGTTTAAGTTGGCCATGGTCAATTTTGACCAGACCATCTTCTTTAATACGTATAACAATCTCCTTAGTCAACAGTCGTTCAGAGAAATTTTCAAAGAGACCTTTATTCCGTTGCTTAACGAACTAGGATTGTTATGGCAAACAGATACGATTAGTCCGGCTCATGAGCACTTTATAACTAGTCTTATAAAACAGAAAATATTACTGAACACGGAGAAATTACAACACTTGAAGCCTACAAAAACTGATAAAGTTTTTGTGGCCTACTTACCGGAAAATGAAATCCATGAAATTGGCTTGCTATATCTTAACTACGAAATTGTACTTCGGGGCTATAAATGCATTTATTTAGGGCAGACCATACCAATGGAAAACTTAATGGATGTAATGAAATACTTCGAAGATATCTACTTTCTTTCCTATTTTACCGTAGTTCCTGAAAAGGACCGGATAAACAAATATATCAAGGATTTTGAAGAATTAGTGTCCGAGTACAACAATCCTAATCTATGGATATTGGGAAGGCAAGTTCAGCATATCGATGAAGCTAAACTCCCAAAATTCGTTAAGACGTTTACATCCATAGAGGAGGTAATAAGCAAACTTTAAGAGGTAAACATCTCAAAATAAATGGCTAAAAAAGTTATCGTTATAGGTTCTGGATTCTCATCCTTTTCAGCAGCCTGTTATCTTGCAAAGGAGGGTTTTGAAGTTTCTATTTACGAAAAAAACAGAACCGTAGGCGGCAGAGCTTCTCAATTTACCAAAGAGGGTTTTACTTTTGACATGGGTCCAAGTTGGTATTGGATGCCCGATATTTTTGATAAATTCTTCGCTGATTTCGGAAAAAAAACCAGTGATTACTACCAGTTGGACAAGCTAAGTCCTGCGTACAAAATTTTCTTTTCCGATGATGTGATTACCATTGGAGATTCAATGGATAAAATTTGTTCGGAGTTCGAAAGGATAGAAAAAGGCAGCGCAAAAAAGTTACGCAAGTTCATATCCCAAGCGCAGGAAAATTACGATATCGCCATTAACAAGGTAGTCCTAAGACCTGGAATCTCTCCATTAGAATTGGTTACAAAGGAAACGATACTTAAGGTAGACCAGTTTTTCAAAACAATAAGTACGGAAGTCCGCAGAAGATTTAAAAATCCCAAGCTTATAGCGACCTTGGAATTTCCCGTACTATTTCTAGGTGCCAAACCGAGTAAAACCCCATCTTTTTACAGCTTTATGAATTTTGCAGACTTCGGTCTAGGCACGTGGCACCCGCAGGGCGGCATGTATGAAATTATTAAAGCCATGAAAAGTCTAGCAGAAGAACTTGGAGTGAACATTCATACAGGTAAAGCTGTTGAGAAAATTGTTGTGAACAATGGTTCAAGTCAAGGAGTTTTATGTGATGGAGAGACCATAAATGCCGATGTGGTATTAAGTGGTGCAGATTATCACCACTCGGAGGGTTTATTGGATAAAAAGTATAGACAGTACAAAGAAAGTTATTGGGACAAGAAAACCTTTGCGCCTTCATCATTACTCTTCTATGTAGGGTTTGATAAAAAATTAAAGAACATACGGCATCATAATTTATTCTTTGATACCGATTTTGAGGTTCATGCACAAGAAATATATGACAATCCCAAGTGGCCTACAGACCCCCTATTTTATGCTAATTTCCCATCGGTAACGGACGAAAAAATGGCTCCAAACAATTGTGAGACAGGGTTTTTCCTAGTCCCTATCGCTCCCGGACTAAGCGATACCCCTGCCCTAAGAAGTCAATATTTCAATTTAATAATGGATAGATTTGAGAAAAGAACAGGTCAAAAGATTACAAATAATATTATCTTCAAGGAATCTTTCTGTGTTAACGATTTCATAGAAAAATATAACTCTTATAAAGGCAACGCTTATGGGATGGCCAATACCCTTTCCCAAACTGCATTTTTAAGACCAAAACTAAAGAGCAAGAAGGTGCAAAATCTTTTTTTTACAGGCCAACTTACAGTTCCAGGACCTGGGGTTCCCCCTTCTTTAATATCCGGCAAATTAGTGTCGGAATTAATAGTTAAAGATAATTAGTACCGGAATGAAAGTTACTTTTGACATCGTCTCCTATCAGTGCAGTAAGCTCGTAACAGAGAAATACAGTACTTCTTTTGCATTGGCCACTAAAATGCTGGATAACTCTATACGAAGTGATATTTATAATATTTATGGTTTTGTTCGCTTTGCGGACGAGATAGTAGACACTTTCCATGATTACGATAAAGATGTACTTTTTAATAAGTTTGATACAGATTTAGAAGAAGCCCTAGAATCAAAAATTAGCCTAAACCCTATATTGAACTCTTTTCAACACACCTTCCATAAATATAAAATTCCCAAACATTTAGTGGATTCTTTTATGAAAAGCATGCGAATGGACCTAACCAAAAGTATCTACAAGACCGATCAGGAATACAAAGAATACATCTATGGTTCCGCCGATGTCGTAGGTTTAATGTGTTTAAAAGTTTTTGTAAAAGGATGTCCTGATTCGTATGATAGTCTCAAAGAATCTGCAATGGCTTTAGGTTCTGCCTTTCAAAAGGTGAATTTTTTAAGAGATGTAAAGGCCGATTTTGAGGAACTGAACCGTTCCTATTTTCCTAATACCAACCTTATCGAATTGGACGAGGATTCTAAAAAAAGGATTGTAGATGAAATTAGGGCAGACTTTCAGTTAGGCTACGAAGGAATTTTAAAATTACCGATGGAAGCAAAATTTGGTGTTTACACAGCTTATAAATACTACTATAAATTATTACAGAAACTTCAAAATACACCGTCGTTAGATATTAAAAACACTCGAATAAGAGTTCCCAATTATCAGAAGTTTGGTCTTTTGGCTAGATCCTATGTTAAATATAAAATGAATTTAGTTTAGATGAAAACAGCAATCTGGATACTTATTTTTTTAGGTACGTTTTCCTTAATGGAATTTATGGCGTGGTTTACACATAAATATGTAATGCATGGCTTTCTTTGGAGTCTTCATAAGGACCATCATCATAAAGATCATGATTCTTGGTTTGAAAGAAACGATGCCTTTTTTATTTTTTACGCAGTGGTTAGCATGTCCCTATTCTATGCGGCAGCAAACGGTTTTTGGTACGGCTGGCCTTTAGGTTTTGGCATTATGGCCTATGGAGCCGCCTATTTTTTGGTACACGATATATTCATACATCAAAGGTTTAAATTATTCAGGAACGCCAATCACTGGTATGCAAAAGGCGTTAGAAGGGCACACAAGATACATCACAAGCATTTAGGCAAGGGTGATGGTGAATGCTTTGGAATGTTATTTGTTCCGTTCAAGTATTTTAAAAAATAAAATGTCCAAAGCTTTAGTAGTAGGTGCCGGTATTGCTGGTCTAGCCGTTGCACTAAGGCTAAGAAAAAAAGGCTATACAGTAGCTGTATTTGAAGGTAATGCCTATCCAGGAGGAAAACTGCACGAATTTTCCTTAGGACCATATAGATTCGATTGGGGACCTTCATTATTTACTATGCCACATTTGGTTACTGAATTATTCGAGCTTTTTAACGAACAAGCCTCCGAACACTTTAACTACATAAAAAAAGACCATTCCTGTTTTTATTTTTGGGAAGACGGCACAAGTTTTAACGCCTCAACTAAACCGGATTTATTTGCAAAAAGTTTAGTTTCTAATTTTGGGGAAAACAAGGTAGCCGTTGAAAATTATCTCCAAAAAAATAAAAAAAAGTATGACTTAACGGCAAAATTATTTTTAGAAAGTTCACTTCACAAACTAAAAACCTATATATCCAAGGATACCCTCAAGGCGCTCATCAATTTTAAGAAACTAGACCTTTACGGGACGTTGAACGATGTTAATACAACAAGTTTTAACAATCCTAAAATAGTTCAGCTTTTTAATAGGTACGCTACCTATAACGGTTCTGACCCGTACAAAACTCCAGGAATCATGTCCATGATTCCACATCTTGAAATGGATATGGGAACCTATTTCCCGGAAGGCGGTATGCACAACATTACCAAAAGCTTATATAAACTTGCTATTTCTCAAGGTGTACAATTTTACTTTGAGGAACGAGTCGAGAATATCGCTATTACTAATGGTAAAGTAACAGGAATTAATACCAGAGTAGGATACTACCCGGCGGATGTTGTGGTAACCAACGCTGATATAGCAGCGACCTATAAAGATTTACTGGTTGCGCAAAAAAAAAACAAGAGAACCCTGAACCAAGAAAAATCGAGTTCGGCAATTATATTTTATTGGGGCATTGCCCGGAGCTTTCCTGAATTAGATTTACATAACATTTTCTTTAGCTCCGATTACCAAAAGGAATTCAACGCCATTTTCAATGAGAAAAAACCCCCGGAAGACCCTACAGTCTATATAAACATATCCAGCAAGAACAGTCCTAAGGATGCGCCGAAAGGATGCGAAAACTGGTTTGTTATGGTTAATGCGCCTTCGGCAAGTGGACAGGATTGGGATAGAATTAAAAGTAGGGTAAGAAAAAAAATTATTGAAAAGACCAATAAGATACTTGGAACGGATATTGAAAAATATATAGTTGAAGAGGCCAGTTTAGACCCTCTTCAGATAGAAAAGAAAACAGGTTCCGTAGGAGGAGCTCTTTATGGTGCTTCGAGCAATTCTAAATTCGCTGCTTTTTTAAGACATCCTAATTTTAGTTCCCATATTTCTGGATTATATTTTTGTGGTGGTTCTGTACATCCTGGTGGCGGAATACCCTTGTGCCTCCTATCGGCCAAAATAACGAGTGATTTAATCCAAGACGCACCGATACATGGAACCTAAAGAAATTCTTCCAATAAAAAATGGTTGGGCCATTGTATTGGTATGGCTTTTTCATAGCACCGCAATTATTGGTATAACTCTCGGACACGTAGATTGGTTTATCGAAAAAACACCTCTTAACCTCTGTTTGTCGCTTCTTCTCTTTCTTTTCGTTTATCCCGTAAATAGCCTTAAAAAAGGCGGGGCTTTTTTACTCTTTTTTATTGTAGGCATGTTTGCCGAATGGTTAGGTATTACGACAGGACTTCTCTTTGGAGATTATGATTATGGAACTAATTTTGGAATAAAAATAGCAGGAGTTCCTCTTTTAATCGGTTCGTATTGGGCACTACTCACGTTCATTACCATGAGCATTACAGACTTTCTAAAAACCGATATATTTATAAAAATGGTTCTTGCTGCTTCGTTAATGGTGCTCCTAGACTTTTTTATGGAAGCCAGCGCGGCAAGGTTTAACTTTTGGGAATTTCTTGGTAACGAACCACCTCTACTGAATTACATTTCGTGGTTTCTATTGGGGCTACTGTTCCAAGGTATCCTTAGGTTATTAAAGATAAATGGAGACAAGGTATTCTCACTAAATTTATACCTAGCACAGTTCTTCTTCTTCTTTTACTTCTATTTTTATTTTTGAGTGAGTTTCTATTTTTCTTGAAGCAAAGTGTCCAATAGGGTAAATACCGTTTCGTTATCCCAATCCGCTATGGCATTTTGATGTACCGCAATGGCCCCGTTCTTATCTAAGATGTAAGAACCAGGAGGCTTCAACAAAGTCAGTGGACTAGGGTCACCAATAATTTGATAGGTTACAGGAAAAGTATAGCCGTTCTTCTCCATGAAAAGTTCCACCGGCACACGTTCCTCATTCGTAATAATATAAAATGAAACCTTGCCCTTATATGCATCGTATAAGGTCTGAATGTCCTTTAATTGAGCCTTTGATGGTAGGTGCCATGACGCCCAAAAGTTGATAAAAACGACTTTTCCCTTAGCCTCCTCAAAGCTGATAAAATCCCACTCGGAATTTTTTAATCTCCACTTGTAATCGGTAATCTTACCCCTATTCTCGTTTTGTATTACCGTTGGTGCCGTAGCGAACAAGCGATTCAATATTATTTTACTAAAGTCGCCCAAAGGCGTAACAAAAAAAGAGAGTACAAAGGCAATTATCAATAAAGTATAAACGGTCTGTTTTTTCATTTTACTAACGTAGTGCCCAAAACTAAAAAACTCCCGAGGAATATCGGGAGTTTTCTGAAACTATTTGTGTTTATTAAGCTGCATTTTCACGCTTAATCACGTTCAACGCAGAACCTTCTTTGAACCATCCTATCTGAGCCTCGTTGTAAGTATGATTTACTTTGATGGTATCTTTACTGCCATCAGCATGAACTATCTCCAAGGTTAGAGGTTTGTCCGGTGCAAAATCTACAATATCTATAAAGTTAAACGTATCGTCCTCTTGTATTAAGTCATAGTCACTTTCATTAGCAAAGGTAAGACCAAGCATCCCCTGTTTCTTGAGGTTCGTCTCATGGATTCTTGCAAAGGACTTCACTAATACGGCAGCCACTCCTAAATGTCTAGGCTGCATCGCGGCGTGCTCCCTAGAGGAACCCTCGCCATAATTATGGTCGCCTACAACGATAGACTTGATACCAGCAGCCTTATAGGCCCTTTGTGTATCAGGAACACCACCATACTCACCAGTAAGTTGATTTTTTACAAAATTGGTTTTCTTATTGTAAGCGTTTACAGCGCCGATAAGTGTATTATTGGCAATATTGTCCAAATGTCCTCTAAAACGCAACCACGGTCCGGCCATAGAAATATGGTCAGTCGTACATTTTCCAAAGGCTTTAATAAGCAACTTTACTCCTTGTAACTCTTCATTTTTAATAGGTACAAATGGCTCCAAAAGCTGAAGTCTCTCAGAAGAATCGTCCACTACAACCTTTACACCGGAACCGTCTTCCATAGGTGCTAAAAACCCAGCATCTTCTACTTCGAAGCCTTTAGGTGGAAGCTCCCAACCTGTTGGTTCGTCAAATCTAACCTCTTCTCCGTTTTCATTGATCAGGGTGTCTTTCATAGGGTTAAAATCCAAACGACCTGCGACGGCTATGGCCGCCGTAATCTCTGGTGAAGCTACGAAAGCGTGTGTGTTTGGATTACCATCCGCACGCTTGGCAAAGTTCCTATTGAAAGAGTGTACAATACTGTTTTTCGGTGCATTTTTAGGATCACTATAGCGCGCCCATTGCCCGATACAAGGACCACAAGCGTTCGTAAAAATCTTTGCATCCAAATCCTCGAAAATTCCAAGGATACCATCTCTTTCCGCAGTAAAACGAACTTGCTCGGAACCTGGATTAATACCTAATTCCGCTTTCATTTTTAAAGCTTTATCCAAAGCCTGTTGCGCTATGGACGATGCACGTGATAAATCTTCATAGGATGAATTGGTACACGAACCTATTAAGCCCCATTCTACTTGAATAGGCCAGTCATTTTTAGTGGCTTTTTCGGTCATGTCGCTACCTACGGGTGTAGATAAATCCGGAGTGAACGGCCCATTCAGTAAGGGGTTCAATTCCGTTAAATCTATATCTATCACTTGATCAAAGTACTGCTCTGGATTTGCATATACATCTTCATCAGCCGTTAAATAATCTTTCACTTTGTTCGCGGCATCAGCTACATCTGCTCTGTCGGTAGCCCTTAAATAACGCTCCATCGATTCATCGTATCCAAAAGTAGAGGTCGTTGCCCCAATTTCAGCTCCCATATTACAAATGGTACCCTTTCCTGTACAGGATAATGCTTTTGCACCAGGTCCAAAATATTCCACGATAGCTCCGGTACCTCCTTTGACGGTAAGTATTTCCGCTACTTTAAGAATTACGTCCTTAGGTGCTGTCCAACCGGAAATGTTTCCTGTTAACCTAACCCCTATCAACTTAGGAAACTTAAGTTCCCAAGCCATACCTGCCATAACATCTACCGCATCTGCACCACCAACACCAATGGCCACCATTCCTAATCCGCCTGCATTAACCGTATGGGAGTCCGTCCCTATCATCATACCACCTGGAAAAGCATAGTTCTCCAAGACTACTTGATGAATAATACCTGCCCCTGGCTTCCAAAACCCTATGCCGTACTTATTAGACACGGACTCCAGGAAATCAAAAACCTCAGCACTGGAAGTATTCGCAAACTTTAAATCGGCTGCGGCCCCATTTTTAGCTTGTATTAAGTGATCACAGTGTACGGTTGTTGGCACAGCGACTTTTGGCTTCCCTGCTTGCATAAATTGAAGCAAAGCCATTTGAGCCGTTGCATCTTGGCAAGCAATACGATCCGGAGCAAAATCTACATAGTCCTTACCTCGGACAAATGCCTTACTTGGGTTACCGTCCCATAAATGAGAGTATAATATTTTCTCCGAAAGGGTCAGTGGTTTACCCACGATCTCACGAGCTTTGTCAACTCGCTCCGCCATATTGGCGTACACCCCTTTAATCATATCGATATCGAATGCCATTATTTATTTATTTTAAGGTTAAAGCAATATTGTAAATTTAAGAAAATCTAAGGGGCATTTAAAACTTTCTAAGAATGAAAACCTCGTTTTTAAGGAATTAATAGATTTGAGACGCTGTGACTAGCAAAGTCTATATACCCACGCGTAAATAACAGGAGAAAAAATATTTTATTATGATATTGGTTAAAGAAGTTTATCAATAATCGCTTCCTCCGTAATTCCCTCTGCCTCTGCTTTGTAGTTTTTAATGATACGGTGCTTTAAAATACCCTTTACAACGGCTTGGACATCTTCAATATCCGGAGAATATTTACCATTGATCGCTGCATTGGCTTTAGCGCCTAATATTAAATTTTGAGATGCTCTAGGACCAGCGCCCCAATCTACATATTGCTTTACGTAGTCAGAAGCGGACACTAAATTAGGCCTGGTGCTGTTCACCAATTTTACGGCATACTCCACAACATTATCAGGAACGGGTATACGGCGTACAAGCTCCTGCACTTCGATAATTTCTTTTGCCGAGAATTGGGGAACAACCTGATTAGATGCCATTGAAGTGGTGTTTTTAACGACCTGGATTTCTTCCTCGATTGAGGGATACTTCAACTCTATGGCAAACATAAACCGGTCTAACTGTGCTTCAGGAAGCGGATACGTTCCTTCTTGTTCTATGGGGTTCTGAGTAGCCAACACAAAATACGGTAATGCTAACTTATGTTGATGACCTGCAATGGTAACCGCACGCTCCTGCATGGCCTCTAATAAGGCCGCTTGTGTTTTTGGAGGTGTTCTATTAATTTCATCCGCAAGGATAATATTGGAAAATATGGGTCCTTTAATGAACTTAAAATTTCTAGCCTGGTCTAAAACTTCACTTCCCAAGATATCACTTGGCATTAGATCCGGGGTAAACTGAATTCTCTTAAAGTCTAGCCCTAAAGCCTGGGCAATGGTATTGACCATTAAGGTTTTAGCGAGGCCAGGAACACCAATAAGCAAGGAATGTCCTCCCGTGTAAATTGATAATAGGATTTGGTCAATAACTTCTGTTTGACCCACAATAATTTTTCCTATCTCTTTCTTAAGCGCATTGTGTTTTTCAACTAAATTGTTAAGCGCGGCAACGTCTGACATATACTTATTCTTTAACCCAGTTATTAGCGAAATCGCAAGCTCTGTTTGCTTCGTTAACACTGATGTAGGTATCCTCAATATGCTCGTCCATCCATTTTTTTATAGCGTTGAACTGCTTTTCCGTAAGTGCTAATTGTTGAATTTTTGTGTAATCCTTTGCGAAATCTGCCGTATGCTCATCGAATCTATTGGAAACCTGAACAATCTTATATTTAGGGGCGCCACCACGTGGGTCTTCTTCAATTAATGGATAGGATATCTCATTATCCTTCAAATTTCTCACCTGATTATAAAGTGATGGGTCCATTTTAGTCAATTCAAATCTAGAACTAAAATCTTGTGGATTCCTAAGCAGTCCACCATCGAATTTAGTTTCTTTTTCATCAGAAAAATTCAATGCCGCTTCAGCAAAAGTAAACTCCCCTTCCATAATTTTCTTTCGAATGGTATCCAGCTCTTTCTTGGCCTCCTCCATGGCAGCATCAGGTATCTCGGGCTGCAATAAAATGTGTCTTAAATCTAATTCCTGCCCTCGTATCTTTTCTATGTAAATAATATGATAACCAAACTGGGTCTCGAAAGGTTCGGAAACCTCACCCTCCTTTAGACTAAACGCTACATCCTTGAATTCTTTTACAAAACCAGATTTCTTTGTAATACCGTTGTACAATCCACCTTTAGATTTAGAACCCGGATCTTGTGAATACAATATGGCCTTTACGCTAAAACTAGCGTCATTATCCTCGATATCCGCTTTAATCTGATTCAGCTTATCTATTACTTTTTGTTTTTCAGCCTCTGTAGGCTTTGGCTCTTTCACTATTTGGGAAATTTCCAGTTCTGCCCCAAAAACAGGTCTTTCACTCTCTTGTATCTTATTGAAAAACTGACGAACCTCTTCAGGAGTTATCTCTATGTCCTTAACAATGTTTTGCTGCATTCTTTCAGAAAGCATACGCAATTTATTGATTTTGTAAAGCTCCTCCCTAAAACTGGCCTCGTCCTCTTTTTTGTAATATTTCAAGACCTTGTCCATTGAACCGATCTGTTGCACAAGCGACTGTAATTGACGATCGCCGGTAGCATTTACCTCATCATCGGAGACCAAGATACTATCCTGTACCGCTTGATGTGCATATAAACGGTCTTCCATTAATTTACCTAGAAGTCCGCAATGGGTAATATCTTCCGTTGATGCACCCTGACTTTTTAAATCGATTAAGGTCTTTTCAATATCAGAATCCAATATTACATAATCTCCCACCACAGCGGCAATACCATCAAGCTTAATTTTCTTGAAGTTTGATATGGAATCCTTCTTTTCAGAAACCTGTGCCTCAGCTATGGGTTCCATAGGTTCTGCTTGGTTATCCGGAACAACCGGTATTGAGTCCTGTGCGGTTATGTGAAAAGCACACGAACCAAACACTAACAATAAAATGAATTTATTCATTTTTTGAAAATATCTCAAATTCTTTATCTCTAATCGCTTCATCTATGATTTCAGTTTCTAGCTTACGTAGGTAGTCTAATTTTCTACGACTTAATAAAACTTGTTTTATGGTGGGCGAAATAAAGGATAGTGGTGCAATATCATTTACTTGCTTAACATCCTCAATTTTACCCAAATATACCGCTATTGAATCCTCCAATTCAAAAAATTGTGATTTTTTTAAGTACTTATCTTCGTTAGCGGCGGTTATCGCAGTGATTTCCTCTAACACCCTGGAGGAGGTTACCCAAATAGAATCATTAAAATGCAGCTTTTTAAACTGCACTCCAATAGAGTCGAGGTAGGCAATATCCTTCGGTTCAAAGTTTTTTAAACTTTTAATGACCTCTTCCTTATTTAAGAATGCTTTGGGCAATTCTATGAACCTTATTTGTACAAGGCGCTCCTTTAACCTAAAATTCTCGTTTTCCTGATTATAAAACTCTTGTAACTGATTATCGGTAATTACCGAGTCGGCACCTTGACTAACCAATGCTTCTTTGTAGGCCCGAGTATATAAATCCGCTCTATAATTAGCTACCAGAGCATCAAATTCCTTAAGCTTTTGTTCCGATAAGTTAATTTTAGATTTTGTTAATAGCAATTGTTTTGACGCCCAGCTGTTAATATAGTTAGACACAAAGGAAGCACTATCTGCCTTGGACATTCCGGAGGTAATTAAATTTGCGATATCTTCTTTGAACAGATAGGCTTCACCAACCCTAGCTAAAGGCGCACGCTCTTCTTTCTTCTTAAAATAAGCATCACAAGAGGATAGTAATACCAAGAATATTAACGCACGGAGAACAGCACGCATCAAAACTTTTTGTGTAGATATCTTATTAAAAAGCATTTGGCAAAAATAGCAAATACAAAATCCCATGCAAGAACCGCTTACTTTACTTAACACAATTTTAGGGGCTACTATCTAATTTTGCTATTTTCGCATTAGCATATCAGTGAATCTTATCACCTAATTTAACCTTATTATAATTGGCAAGGAACATTAAACTTATCTGGGATTTTAGAGGACCTGCTGCCTTACCTACTGCAGAGCACCACGAAAAGCATCTTCAGGATTATATCGCAATTGAAGAAATCGGTTTGAACATTACCGGTCATGAGCAATTGAACGACATGCACAGTATAGCTTACATGGTAGTAGAAGAAAAAAATATGATTACCATAAGGGATGTTCTAAAACCTCATCGAGGTGAGCTTTACACCTCTAAAACAGATTAAATGAAAAAGCTATTCTACACTTTAGTAATGGTGTGCTTCACCTTCATTTCTTGCCAAAATAATAATAGGGATGAAAATCTATTGGCACTTGCCTTGGCATCCGAAAAACCTGCCATTAAACGCGTTATGGATAGTGTGGAGCAATATGAAGTTCAAATTCGGTACACTCAAATTAACCGCACTGGAGACAGTATCCATTTTGTGGATTACGATTTTCAAGTCGATGATGATAATTATTTTTATCCTGCTAGCACCGTTAAATTTCCAGTTGCGGTGATGGCCTTGGAAAGACTCAACGAGACGGACACGCTTACCAGAGAAACCAGGTATTACGTAGAAGGAGATTCCATAGAGACAACCTTTGCAAAAGATATTTCCCAAATATTTGCCGTTAGCAATAATCTGGCGAATAATAGACTTGTTGAATTTCTTGGCCAAGACGCTATCAACAAAGGTTTAGAAGAAAAAGGTCTGTCCCCTGTTAGAATAGCACATAGATTGGGCTACCATACCGATGAGTTAACGACAAAACCGCTGATCATCTATTTGAACGATAGTACCACAACGCCTACCGAACCTTCGCTAAATAGCGCGCCGTTCCCCTTAAAGCTTAATGCAATACACAAAGGCATTGGCTATTACGAAGATGATGAGCAAATCAATGAACCGTTCAATTTTAGCCTAAAGAATTATTATCCTGTTAGTACGCAACACAAACTATTAAAGCGCGTAATCTTCCCTGAAAAATTTTCAACGAACGAACGTTTTAACCTTTCTAAAAATCAACATGATTTCTTATTGAACGCAATGCACACCTTACCAAGAAAAGTTGGTTACGACCCGGATAATTATTATGACGGTTACTGCAAATTTTTCATGTACGGGGACACAAAGAAGACCATACCAGACCATATTAAAATTTATAATAAGGTGGGTTTTGCCTATGGCACCTTAACGGATTGCGCCTATATTAAAGATGAAAAAAATAACGTGGATTTTTTGATTACCGCGACCATCTTGGTAAATAAGGACGGTATTTTCAATGATAACGTGTATGAATACGATGCTGTTGGTATCCCGTTTTTAGCAGAATTAGGAAGAGAAATTCATCGCTTAGAAATAGAGAGAAAAAACTAATTTATAGTTGTACCACAGCGCTATGCCAGAAGAAAACAGACTCATCAGGATAAATAAGTTTCTTAGCGAAGCGGGCCATTGCTCTAGACGGGCTGCAGATAAACTCATAGACGAAGGAAGAGTGACAATAAATGGCGTGGTGCCAGAAATGGGAACGAAAATTTCACCAAGTGATGTGGTCCACGTTGATGGTGAATTGATTACTATGACCAAAGACGAAAACGTGTACCTAGCCTTTAACAAACCCGTAGGTATCGTTTGTACTACGGATACGGGCGTAGAAAAGGACAATATCATAGATTTTATAAATTACCCTAAAAGAATCTTCCCCATCGGCAGGCTGGACAAGCCAAGCGAAGGTTTAATTTTTTTAACCGATGATGGAGATATTGTAAATAAAATTTTAAGAGCTAGAAACAACCATGAAAAAGAGTATTTGGTTACCGTGGACCAACCTATACATCATGATTTCCTAAACAAAATGAGAAATGGGGTCCCAATTCTAGATACGGTAACAAGAAAATGTAAGGTTTTTGAAGTCAGCAAGTACCAGTTTCGTATTATACTAACCCAAGGATTGAACAGGCAAATACGACGCATGTGCGAATATTTGGGATACAGGGTTAAAAAATTGAAGCGTATTAGAATCATGAACGTAAACTTGGACCTACCCGTTGGGAAATGGAGAAAGCTTACCTCAAAAGAACTAGAGGAAATCAATAGATTGGTAAGTACTTCATCCAAGACATATGAAGAACCAAAATAACCGCCTTTGGAGACCGTTTCATCAGTCGGCCCCTAAGGCAAGTCTTATGTGTCATATCTCATAAGAAATAAACCACCAACAATTCGTAAACCTTAAAAAAATGACCTCGGGGCAGAACTTCGAGGCATTAGGAATAAAGCCAATATTTATTTTGACGCAAGCATCGGAGTAGTATAAATCCGGATGATCTAGTAAAATCAGGGTTTTCTAAGATGATTGGGATAATGAATAAACAGGCAAGTGGAATATTAAATCTGTAAAAAGGTGCCTAATTTTAAGATTTTTTATGATGCTACTCCTCTTAAAATCATTAACTTAGAGTTACAAAAATTTGCAAAGAAAATTATGAAATACAATAGTACTACAACAGAAAAAAAAGTCTTTATCAAATCTTTTTTCGTATCGATTTTGATGGTGGTGACCTTTGGCACCAATGTCTTGGCACAACAAGATAGCTTTAAAGAATATTCGGGAGAAGTTTTAGATAAAGACACCAAAAAACCCTTGGTTTTTGCCACACTTAGTTTAGAAAGTAGTAATGTTAGCACCATTACCAATACAGAAGGAAAGTTTCTGCTTAAAGTTCCTGAAGCCAAAAGCAATGGCACTATAAATATCTCTTTCTTAGGCTATAAGTCTTTAAGCTTGCCTATATCTGAGTTAAAGGAAAACAATAACAAACTGTTCATGACCGAATCGGTTACGCAACTTTCAGAGGTAAATATAAAAGTACCGAAAGATGCGGAAGGTCTAGTCCGTGAAACACTAAAGAAAAAAGGTGAAAATTATATTAGTGACCCTACGGTAATGACCGCATTTTATAGGGAAACGATTAAGAAAAGAAGAAAAAACGTAAGTCTTTCCGAGGCCGTGGTAAATATTTATAAAACGCCTTATACCTCTAACAGAACTGATGCTCTTAAACTCTATAAGGCAAGAAAGAGTACGGATTACAGCAAACTGGATACTGTAGCACTTAAATTACAGGGCGGACCCTTCAATGCCTTGTTCGTGGATATGGTTAAATATCCTGATTACATCTTCACCGACGAATCTATAAATTATTACAACTTCTCTTTTGTAAATTCTACAAGGGTAAATGATAAGCTTATTTATGTAGTTAAATTTGAGCAAAAGCCCGAATATATTGACCCAATGTACAAAGGCAAACTCTATATTGATGCAGATAAAAAAATATTGACCAGTGCTATCTACTCGTTGAATATAACGGATAAAAATTTGGCAGCACGGATGTTTGTAAGGAAGAAACCACGAAATGCCAATGTTTGGCCGACCGAGGTAGCCTATAGGGTTGATTACAGGGAAAAAGATGGTAAATGGTATTACGGCTATAGTAATGCCCTTTTGGAGTTCAAGGTAGACTGGGATAAAAGACTGTTCAACTCCGTTTACAGTATGAGCTGCGAAATGGCCATAACGGATTGGGAGAAAAATCTCACCAATACTGTTCCTAAATCCAAAGAGCGGATTAAGTCCAGTATTATTTTAAGCGACGAGGCAATAGGTTTTGCAGACCCAGATTTTTGGGGGGAATATAATATTATAGAGCCAGAAAAATCAATTGAGTCCGCAATTAAGAAAATTCAAAGACAACTAAGAAGAGCTAAAAATAACAACGGAGGCACTTCTGCCCCATAAATAAAAACGACATTATTGTAAATAAAAAGCCTTAGTTTCAAAGAACTAAGGCTTTTGTCTTGGGGAAACTTTTCTGCCAATTATTTGGGCATTACTACCGTATCTATAGCGTGTATTACACCGTTAGAAGCCGAAACATCGGCCATAACCACTGTCGCGCTATTTCCTTTTTCATCTTTTAGCATAACCTTCCCATCTTGTAACGACAGTTCAATAATTCCTCCTTGTACGGTTGTTACAGGGAAAGAACCATTATTTCCATTGATTGCCTCTACTACAGCTGCCGCCTTATACTCTCCCGCAACAACATGATAGGTGAGAATACCCGTTAACGCATCTTTACTTTCAGGTTTCAGTAACGTAGCTACTGTACCTTCTGGTAAAGCTGCAAAGGCATCATTAACTGGCGCAAAAACGGTAAAAGGTCCATCTCCACTTAATGTGTCTACTAATTCCGCAGCTTTCACCGCAGTAACCAACGTAGTGAAATTGTCATTTCCTGCGGCTACACCCACAATGTTTTGCGCTTTTAATACGGCTGTAGTACCTAAAAATAGCATTGTACTCAATAATGTAATCTTAATCTTTTTCATAGTGTTGTTTTTAGATTTCTGATAAAAGTACGGCTATCACTAACACATAAATCATAAATATTGTTTAATTTTTTATTGATTTAGTTAAACAAAATACAATTCTTATGGAATGCCTATTTTTAAAAAGAAAAATAATCACATTTATGCATCATTCCAGACGAAGGTTTTTTAATGGACTAATGGGACTATCCCTTACCACACTAGCACCTTACATATTGTTTTCAAAAACGGAAAACGCGACGCATCAGGAGGTAAAAATTCTACCTAAAGGCCTAAGGATAGGAGATACCATTGGTTTAATTGCCCCGGGCTATACTTTTCCCGCAAAGGTCTTAGAAGAGACGAAACAGACCCTGACGGCCATGGGGTTTATACCATACTACACAGAAAGACTCAATAAAAGACATGGATATTTCAGTAATACCGACGCGGAACGGGCAAAAGATTTAAATCACATGTTTAACAATACTGAGGTTGATGCCGTATTATGTGTTAGAGGTGGCTATGGCTGTACACGAATAATGAATCTTATAGATTATGAGGCTATTAAGAAAAATCCTAAAGCCCTAATAGGTTTTAGTGACGTAACAGCGCTACTTAACGGAATTTATAAAATGACCGGATTAGTAACCTTTCATGGACCAGTGGGAAGTACCTTGAATGATGTCTATAGCCAAAAGTCGCTTTCAGAAATATTGACATCCCACAGAAATTTAAAATCAATTCACAATACAGTTCTTCTACCGGAATATATAGGTAATCCTGAATACGAAAGATATACTATCACCAAAGGTAAAGCTGAAGGAATTCTATGTGGAGGCAGTTTAACACTTATTAATGCGCTTATAGGAACCCCCCACGAAATAGATTTTACGGATACCATCGTTTGCATTGAAGATGTAGAAGAGGCCCCATATCGTATAGACCGGATGTTGACCCAACTCATCGAGGGGCCTACTTTTAAGAAAGCTACGGGTATCGTATTCGGAGTTTTCGCCGGCTGTAATAAAAGTACCAATCCTAATTCCTTTACCTTAAAGGAAGTGCTTATAGATAGGATAAAACCGCTAGGAATACCTGCGGTGTACGGGATGAGTTTTGGTCATGTAGCACAGAACTTCACCTTTCCCATTGGCATAAGAGCCACGTTCAATACTGAGGAAATGGTCATTAGATTAATGGAAAAAACAGTAGCTTAACTAGTTAGCCACCTCACTTATGAACTTAAGTCGATACAAGCGTAACTCCTCGTCCTCATATTCCCCATCGAACTCCGTCATTGCTTCTTCAACATCATCGGTCTCAGCTTCAAGGAAGTAGTCGTGAATCTCTTCTTGTTGCTCTTCATCCAACACCTCATCTATCCAGTAACTAAGATTCAATTTGGTACCACTAAATACGATTTGTTCCATTTCCTTAATCAAATCGGAAATCTCTAAGCCTTTGGCGGAGGCAATATCCGTTAAAGGAAGTTTACGGTCTACATTTTGGATGATGTATAACTTTAAGCCAGAATTGGCACCCGTGCTTTTAACCACAAGGTCGTCCGGTCGTATAATTTCGTTTTCCTCAACATAGGTTCCAATAAATGTTACAAAGGGTTTTCCATATTTCTTGGCCTTTCCTTCTCCTACACCATGCACGTTCAGCAGTTCTTCTTGGGTAATAGGATACTTCATGGCCATATCCTCTAAGGAGGGATCTTGGAACACGACAAAAGGGGGTACACCTAACTTATCAGCCTGGGCCTTTCTTAAGCTTTTAAGCTGTTTTAATAATTTTTCATCTGCTACTCCGCCCGATTTAGCGGCGCCGACAATAGCATTGTCGTTTTCGGCGCTGTAGACGTGGTCTTTAGTCATCAGGAACGAACCAGGATTCTTCAGAAAATCATGTCCTTTGGGCGTAATATGAAGTACACCATATTGTTCAATTTCCTTTTTCAAGATACCGGCAACCAACACCTGTCTCACCAAAGCCATCCAATGGCTTTTGTCCTTATCAGCACCAATACCGAAAAATTCTTTTTCACTGGTCTTATGGGAAGAAATAATCGCGTTCGTTTTACCCAGTAAAGTAAATACGATTTCTTTTGACTTAAATTTTTCGCTCGTACCCTGCACGACTTTCAGAAGCTTCACTACATCGTCCATGGATTCTACTTTATCCTTTGGATTACGCGTATTATCGTCCATATCCGCTCCATCACCATTCACCTCATCAAACTGTTCTCCAAAATAATGAAGCATAAATTTACGTCTGGACATGGAAGTTTCTGCATAAGCTACGACCTCTTGTAACAGCGCATTTCCGATTTCTTGTTCCGCTACAGGTTTACCGGACATGAACTTCTCTAGCTTCTCAATATCCTTATACGAATAAAAAGCTAGGCAGTGTCCTTCACCTCCATCACGGCCGGCCCTACCCGTTTCCTGATAATAACTTTCAATACTTTTAGGAATATCATGATGTATGACAAAACGAACATCTGGCTTGTCTATTCCCATACCAAATGCGATAGTTGCCACGACCACATCTACATCTTCCATCAAGAACATATCTTGGTATTTTGACCTGGTTTTTGCATCAAACCCTGCGTGATAAGGGACAGCACTCACACCATTTACTTGAAGTACCTGCGCGAGCTCTTCAACCTTCTTACGACTTAAACAATAGATAATGCCGGATTTACCAGAATTCTGTTTCACAAAGCGGATGATATCCGCCTCTATATTTTCGGTCTTGGTACGTACCTCATAAAATAAATTCGGCCTATTAAATGAGGCCTTAAAGAGTTTGGCATCGGTAATTCCCAAGTTCTTTATGATATCTTCCTGTACTTTAGGAGTAGCGGTGGCGGTTAATCCAATAATGGGTATGGTATCGTCTAGACGAGCAATAATAGACTTCAAGTTTCTGTACTCGGGTCTAAAATCATGACCCCATTCAGAAATACAATGCGCCTCATCAACGGCTACGAAAGAAATTTTTACAGTTCTAAGAAATTCTACGTTCTCCTCTTTTGTTAGCGATTCCGGAGCTACATAAAGTAATTTAGTGACGCCATCAACAATATCCTGCTTTACTTGTTTTACTTCGGTCTTGTTCAAAGAAGAATTAAGCACGTGCGCAATACCCACTTCGCTAGAAATACCTCTTATGGCGTCTACTTGGTTCTTCATTAACGCAATTAAAGGCGAAACTATAATTGCCGTGCCAGGCTGCATGAGCGCAGGAAGTTGATAGCAGAGCGATTTTCCTCCACCGGTAGGCATAATTACAAAAGAATTTTTTCCTTCTAATATATTCTGTACAACGCCTTCCTGAAGACCTTTGAACTTAGAAAATCCAAAATATTTTTTTAACGCGGCGTGTAAATCAGTTTCACTTAAACCTTTATCGTATGTCACCTTCTACTATTTCGTGAGAGGAATATCTATTGCACAAGTAAATAAAATCAAAATCATTAGAACGTTGGTTGCATATCCAAAATATTACTTGATAGATATCTTACTAAAAGTAAGTTTCCGTAATTTTGTAATCTTAAAGATAAGATAATCTTTTAGGAATACAATCCATAAAATTGAATAATACATTCACATCCGCACAACGAATTATCGAATTAGCAAAGCGAACTATTGAAATTGAACGTAATGCTATTGGGCATCTCGCCGAGCTACTGACTACTGATTTCCCTGATGCGGCCAACTGTATTATTGCCTCTAAAGGCAGGGTAATCATTTCCGGAATAGGTAAGAGCGCCATTATTGCCTCAAAAATAGTAGCGACCTTGAATTCTACGGGTACCCCTGCAATTTTTATGCATGCCGGAGACGCTATACATGGAGATTTAGGTACAATTCAAGACAATGATGTGGTCATCTGTATTTCTAAAAGTGGAAGTACACCAGAGATTAAAATGCTTATTCCGTTAATTAAACGCGGCAACAACAAACTCATAGCAATGACCGGGAATTTAGATTCCTTTTTAGCAAAGCAAGCGGACTATGTGCTGAACACTTATGTAGAGAAAGAAGCCTGCCCAAATGGTCTAGCACCCACGACTAGTACTACGGCACAACTAGTTATCGGGGACGCATTGGCCATTGTACTATTAAATTTAAAAGGATTCAGTAGTACCGATTTTGCAAAATACCACCCTGGCGGTTCCTTAGGAAAGCGATTGTATTTACGGGTAGCGGATATTGCAAAAAATAATCAAATTCCACGAGTGGATACGGATACGGATATTAAGAAAGTAATCGTTGAGATTTCTAAAAAGATGCTTGGTGTAACAGCTGTGCTACAGGATGAGAAGATAGTTGGAATAATAACCGATGGGGATATCAGAAGAATGCTAAACAAGCACGATAATATAAAAGGATTATCTGCGAAAGATATAATGACCGCCAACCCTCAGACCGTTGAAATGGATACCTTGGCGCTTAAAGCCTTGGAACTAATGCAGAAGAAAGGAATTTCCCAGTTATTGGCAATGGACAAGGGCCAGTATAAAGGTGTAATTCATTTACATAATCTTATAAATGAAGGAATTTTATAATGGGAAATAAAAGTATTACTCCACCAAACGAGATGTCTTTCTTGGACCATCTAGAAGAGCTTAGATGGCATTTGATAAGATCTACGCTCGCCATTGTCATCATAGGTGTGGCCGCCTTTATGTTTAGAGGCTTCATATTTGATACGGTCATTTTTGGCCCTAAAAAAATGGACTTTCCTACGTATAGGCTTTTTTGTGATATCGCTACATTTTTAGGATTTGATTCCGCTTTTTGCGCGGACAAACTACCTTTCACTATTCAAAGTAGATTAATGTCCGGTCAGTTCTCCGCCCATATATGGACATCAATCTGGGCAGGTTTTATTATAGGTTTCCCTTATGTACTCTATGAAATGTGGAAATTTATTAGTCCAGGATTGTATGAGAAAGAACGCAAAAATTCTAGGGGTTTTATACTTATCGCCTCCCTCCTCTTTTTCATGGGAGTGCTATTTGGTTATTATGTGGTTGCACCATTATCCATAAACTTCCTGGGCACGTACCAAGTAAGTGCCGAAGTTACCAATGAATTCGATTTAGCTTCCTATATTTCTACAGTTAGGGCATCTGTAATCGCCTGTGGTATCTTGTTCGAGTTACCCATCATTATTTTCTTTTTGACCAAAGTAGGTTTGGTAACTCCTGAAATAATGAAGAAATACCGAAAGATAGCATTGGTTATTGTGTTGATTCTTTCAGCGGTAATTACCCCCCCGGATGTAGCCAGTCAAATAATAGTTGCCATTCCGGTCTTAATCCTGTATCAAGTTAGTATTCACATATCCAAACGTGTCCTGAAGAGCGAAGCTAAAAAGGCGCGTAAAGCAGAAAAAGCAAAAGCTAAATAAAAATGTCAAACCCTGTTGAAGAATTTAATGCCTATCGTTCTAAGATGAACGATAAACTTCTGGCGGATAACAATAAAGTTATCAAACGCATATTTAATTTGGATACCAATGCCTTTGCTGCCGGAGCTTTGGATGTCAAGACAAAGGAACTTCTAGGTTTGGTTGCATCCACGGTGCTGCGTTGTGATGATTGTGTAAAATACCATTTAGAAAGTTCTTATAATTCCGGGGTTTCAAAGGAAGAAGTGATGGAAACGCTAAGTATCGCTACTTTAGTAGGAGGCACTATTGTAATTCCCCATTTAAGAAAAGCCTATGAGTATTGGGAAGTTTTAGAAAACAACGAAGGTTAAATAAAATATAAAACCATTTTCGCACAGCAAAATAGGTTTAGATTTGAAAAAATGAAGTTAAGAGCCGAAAACATTATGAAATCCTACCGTGGCCGCAGAGTGGTCAAGGGCATTTCGCTTGAAGTGAATCAAGGAGAAATCGTGGGCCTGTTAGGACCTAATGGTGCCGGCAAAACAACTTCTTTCTACATGATCGTGGGTTTGATAAAACCGAACGGTGGGAATATCTATCTTGATGAAATGGAAATTACAAAATTTCCGATGTACAAGAGAGCTCAGAACGGTATTGGATACCTGGCCCAAGAGGCTTCGGTCTTTAGAAAATTAAGTATTGAAAAAAATATTATGAGCGTGCTTCAACTCACCAAACTCAGTAAAAAGGAGCAGCTAATGAAAATGGAATCCCTTATAGAGGAGTTTGGCCTGGGGCATATTAGAAAAAGCCGTGGTGACCTCTTGTCTGGTGGAGAGCGTAGGAGAACAGAAATAGCACGTGCACTGGCGACCGACCCCAAATTTATATTGCTAGATGAGCCTTTCGCCGGGGTTGACCCAGTGGCCGTAGAGGACATTCAACGCATAGTGGCCCAACTAAAGAACAAGAACATCGGTATTTTGATTACCGACCATAATGTACAAGAAACATTAGCCATTACGGAACGTTCGTATCTTATGTTTGAAGGAGGCATATTAAAGTCGGGCATTCCCGAAGACCTGGCAGCTGATGAAATGGTACGTAAGGTATACTTAGGCCAGAATTTTGAGCTTCGCAAAAAGAAGTTGGATTTTTGATTAAATATTATTTACTGGACTCTAATCGTATAGTCTTCGTAGTAGAATAAAGAGTGCCTTCCTTTCCCATGCCCTCGATAAAAATCTCGAACTCCTTCCAACCAAGACCGTTGAAACCGAAATATGCCCTCCCGTTATCGTTGAAGATTATAGAGGGCTCCCAATGAACCGTCCCGTAGTTACGGAAGGAATCGTCCGAAACGCTAGCGTATTTGGGTACGTAGAAATCCTTTGTAGGACTAAAGCCTTTAGGTACAGTATATTTAATAAAATCTGGCATATCAGAATCAGCCTCTAATCCATATTCTCCTTTTCTCATATATATCCTTATGACGCCTCCACCAGCCCCGGGTTCTCCATTCCCCGACCTGTCTATAAAGTAACTTTCAACTTGTTCCGTGAAAATATCTTCTAATATATTAAAATCAGGTTGGTAGACATCATCTATATAAAAAACAGGCCGAACATTTGGGGGTCTCATTCTACTAATCCTAATCCTGTCATATCCCACATTAGGCAAAATCATGACCTTAAATCCATTGCTTCTAATTACATCCAGAAAAAGGGGGTACGTATTTACAGTCCGCTTAGTTGTTGTTGTCATTCTATTTGCGTTAACATGGGGACTAAAAACCTTTTTTTCGATTTTTTCATCCACAACTATTGCTTCATCCAATTCTATTGTATTATCAAGAATTATGAAACCGTTTATACCCAAGGTTTCCAGGTTTTCAGAAAATAAAGTTCCCCTATTTTCCTTATTGACATTATAGATCTTGTCGGTGACCGTCCCATCATCCAGTCGTACAAAAAAGTTGGGGCGGAACAAGGTGCCATCGGAATACATCATGGCAAAATTTAGTTCGTCCCCTTTCTCAAAATAATTACCACCTATGAAGAACTCGGTAGAACCACGCTCCAACTCTATGACCTTTGGGTTTCCCTTACCACCTTGGTACATCATAAGGTTGCGCTCCTTCATGTATCCCGAATGTAACTTCCCATAGAGATCTACTCCGTCCTTATAGTCATATTCCTTTACCGGCGGGTCGTTGAAGATTGCGTCCCAATCGTACCTGGACCAACCTTGGGTCAATAACAAAAGGTCCAGATCTTCCTCTTTCACTTTGTCCGTTTCAGAAAAATAGTACGCAGGATACTCGATGAACCCTTTTACGTAGGGCCTCAGCAAAAAAGAACTTAATATATTTTTCTTAGGACTATAGGCCTTGGTCCCGGCCGGAAGAATAGAGGCGCTCAAGAACTGTAAACTATCCCTTCTTCCCCTATTGAACAGGCTTAGCTTTACCGAATCTCCCTGGACAAAGCTTATGGCGATATCCAAAGCTCCCTTTTCGACATTGTAATCGTTGAACAGCAGACGCTCTAACAAGGGATTGCCCTTATCGTCGACCAAGGTGACTATGTTCATCCCCGACTGTAACTGATCGGGACCAAGAACATAGGAAACCGTTTCTTGGCCCGCAGGAAAATCGACCATCATATATTTTAGAAGTCCGTCCCGGTGAAACAGCAACGAATAGCTCGCCTTACCCATTTGTTCCTTGGTCAACGGATTGGTGGAGAGAACCACCTCTATCCTGTCGGACGGTAGCCTTTTGATGGACATACCTATACCCCTTTCCCTTATTTCAGGGGGATAGAAGTTCATCATATCACCTTCAACGTTGGTCAAGGTACCTTTATAGTCCATTAATTTGTTCGGCAGAAATTCGAATTTGGACAGACCGAACCTATTGGTGACGAACTCGGAGATGATGTTCCCCGACCCATCGGTAAACCGTCCTTTAAGACCACCTACCCCTAGACCCGAAGAATCAAGTGCCTTAACACCTATGGTTGCCTTGACACCCGACACCAAATGTCCGCCCTCAGGTAAAAGCTGCACATCCAATTTACCGGTATTTCTCCTCTCCTTCTTCGACTCGACCTTGCTCAATACCCTGAACTCCTGAACATAGGAGTCGTCCTCCTTAAAGTTGCGCATACCACTGGTGGTTCCCTTTATGTAATAGAATCCAGCGGCAAAAGTAGAATCGATCTTGATCTGACCTATGGATAAACCGTTGCGTGCACTAAGAAGGTGTTTCTCCAATTCGTTCTCATCTTTGTCATAGATGCCTACATGGAGATTAATGGACTCTTCGAAGGGAACTCCCTTGACGCGGTCATAGACGTAACCCTTAAACCACATATGCTCCCCGGACACGTAAGTGCTTTTGTTAAGATGTAAGAAAACGGAAGCTCTGGGAAGACCGAAATAATCCCGGAAGGCCGGCTTGACCTTTTTCTCCACTACCTTCCTCTGTCCTAGTGATGAAATGGAAAATAACATTAAAATACCCAGCAGTACCGGACACATCTTCCTAGCAAACATAATCTTGAATTTGTACGGTAAGTTACTTTAACCCTTCCGAACGGGTAGTATTAAGTAATAAAATCACTTTTTTACCTACTTAAAGATAACAACTATCTTACAGAAATAAGCTCTCTTTGAGAATACAAAGTCCCGTCGGCGCCCATGCCCTCGATGAAAATCTCGAACTCCTTCCAACCAAGATTGTTAAAACCGAAATGTGCCTTCCCGCTTTCATTGACGCTTATGTTGGGCTCCCAGTGAACGGTACCGAAGTTCCGGAAGGAATCATCCGAAACGCTCGCGTACTTAGGTACGTAGAAATCCTTTACGGGACTAAAACCGTTTTGAAGCTTGTGAACAAAAAAATTAGGGTCCGCAATAGCTTCGTATGAGCCAGCGGCTCCCAAATCTCCGTCACCACGGGTGTATACGCGTATTATACCTCCAGCACCGCCAGGTTCCCCATTGCCAGACCTATCTATATAGTAACTGGCTATTTTTTTCGTAGAAAAATCTTGGAGAATATTAAAATCGCTATAATAAACGTCATCCACATATAAAATAGGTGAAGGCTGCGTTAACGAAAACGACATTACCCTTTTAGTTGTTATTCGTATCCTATCATAACCTGTATTAGGCATCTCCCAGACATTAAAGCCATTTGAACGAATTAAATCCAACAATTGTGGGAAATTAGCTTCTGTTTCGGTGGTTACTTCGGTTAACTTATCCTCGGATATTTGGGGATTGGTAAAGCGCTTCCTTTCTTTTCTTTCCGTTACAATTACCTCCTCTAGAGCAATTGTATTGTCTGGTGTTATAAAATTCTCTAGTCTATAATCGTCTAACTCCATATTGTAAAATAACTTATGATTCTTTCTGCGCAAATCATAGATCTTATCAGTTGTTATACCGTCGTCTACTCTTATGTATAAATTAGGTCTAAGTAATTTACCATTAGGACCAAGTGCCGTTAATTTAAGTTCAGTTCCTTTCTCTAAATAAAAGTTTTTAATATCAAAACTGTCTTGCCCTTGTTTTAAGTCTATCATCCTTGACCCGGTATTTTTACCCGGATACAACATTAAATCATATTTTTTTGGCAACTCAAAATTTAACTTGCCCATCAAATCCACCCCTGTTTTAAAACTGTATTTCTTTTCTGGAGGGTTGTTAAACAGATTGTCCCAGTTGTAACGAGACCATCCCTGAGTAATCAATAATAAATCTAATTCTTCTTCTTTAACCATTGTCATATCAGTAAAATAATAGGATGGGTGCTCAATAAAACCATTTACATAGGGACTTAATAAAAATGAATTTAGAATATTCTTCCTCTGTTGATAGGCTTGAGTGCCTACAGGAAGAACAGATGCGCTTAGAAATTGTAAACTGCCAGTATTAACAAGTTCATTTAATGTAATTTTTACCGAATCTTCTTTTGTTGTATTTAGTGATACACTTAATTCGCCTTGTTTAATTCCTTCTGAATTAAATACTAATCTTTCCGCTATTGGTCTACCTTCATTATCAATTAAGGTTATAATATTCATTCCTCTATGCAATCCTTTTGAATCTAGGATATAGGATATATAAGACTCTCCAAATGGAAAATTTACTTCAATGTTTTTTAATAAACCATCTCTATGAAAAAGTAAAGAATAGGGCTTATTCCCTATTTTATTTTTGGTGAACGAATTAGTGCCTAATAAAATCATTATTCGATTTTGAGCAACTCGCTTTACGGACATTACTATTCCAATGTCCGCTATATTAGGCAATGTAAAACTTAGCTCATTACCATCACTATTTTTTATATAACAATAATAATCTTCGTTTTTATCTGGTAGAAACTGAAATTTGGCAAGACCAAAACGATTGGTCCTAAAACTAGCTATACTATCTCCAAGCCTATTTTTTATATATCCATCAAGGCCCTGAACCCCATAACCAAACCTATTTAGCACCTTAACCCCCACCGTACCTTGAACCCCAGACACTAAATGTCCTCCCTCAGGTAAAAGCTGAATATCAAGAATTGGAGACTGATAATCATTTGTTTCCGGTAGTTGGTCATCCACTACAGTAAACTGCTGAACAAACGAATCATCCTCCTTAAAATTACGCATCCAACTTGTTGTAGCCTTAATATAATATTGGCCTCCGGCAAAAGTAGAATCTATTAAGATTTGACCTTTTGAAAAACCTTCTTCGCTAATAAAAAGCTCCTTTGTGACTTGATCTCCATTGCTATTATATATTCCAACATAGAGATTAACAGGTTCTTTAAAAGGAGTTTGCTTTAAACGATTATACAAATACCCTTTGAACCATATATGCTCACCTTTGACAAATGCACTTTTATTAAGATGAAGAAATACAGAAACTCTAGGGAGACCGAAATAATCTTTGAAAGCAGGTTTTATTTTGGCATTAACACTCAAATTCTGCCCTAAGAGCATGTAAGCCCCTACTGCCCAAAGAGTAAAAAAAAGAAAAGTTTTTCTTCTGAATAATAAATTCCATTTCATAAATAATAGCTTAGCCCAGATAATAAATCTATAAGATAGTGCATAGTAGTTATTATTCAAACTTAACCTGACCCTTTAAAATCATTTTATTTTAGAAAAAACATATAATAGCTCCGTAGCAATCTCATTGCTACGCTCTTGGTATTTTTCGGTCTGTAACGGAGTGTTATCAAATTCTTTTGGATCTTCGAACGTTAAGGCTATCCTTTTTTCTGCCCCGGGTATAAAGGGGCAATTCTCATCCGCATGTGAGCAGGTCATGACCGCAGCGAAATTACTCTTTGGATTAAAAGGATGGTCATATGTTTTTGAAAAACCTATGATAGGATGTGCATCAGCAGCATATTTGATGCTATACACGGGATTAGCACCCGTTGAAAGTCCAACAATTTCAAAGCCCGATTTACGTAGTACCTCAGCTACTTTTGGAAACAAAGCCGTTGCTTCCGCACCACCAGAATAGCAATACACTTGCTCCAGATTAAAATAATACGCCATGACCTGCGCCCATATTTGAGCCATGTGACTCCTGCGCGAGTTGTGTGTACACACGAAATTCAGGTTAATTGGTTTTCTAAGGTCTTTTTTCTCTTGAATAAATCCAACAAGTACCTGAAGAATAGCTCGTCTTTCCTCGGAAATCGTGCTAACATCTAATTTGGAAATAATTTTCCGGAGTTCTTCAAATAGCACCGTTCCTTTTTGTTGCATAGGACAATATTACAACATATCGCTTTCAAGAATGGCAGCGTTGGTAAAAGCTAACAATTATTTAATCTCAAAAGTCAATGTTGCCCAGTTGGACTCGTAATCCACTTCTATACCATTTCTTTTTTCCATATGTATGGTTGCTATGTACCACTTCCCCTTCTTATTCGGCACAATGGACACAAAACCATTTTCATTTGTCTTGGTTGAATTTTCATTCTCGTGCGTATCCTGTCCCGGAACAGCGGTACTGTAATGCACGATGTGATTAGCCAACGGAACGCCGTCTCGCAGTAGTTTAAATGCTACGGCATCGCCCATTTTAATATCATAAGGGTTGTTCAAAGGAACAAATTCTATAGGATATCCCAAAGGCTTCATAAAATCGATTGTTCTCTTTTCCCCAACCTGTAAAAGTGTTTTCACATGTTTGGAATAACGTTCCTTAGCGCCGGTATTATCTATGTCCTGCTTCTTCCTATCTGCAATAGTGGTCTCTAGACCCTCGTGTTCCAAATACGCATTAAACGCTTTTGCATCCATCTCAAGAACTCTTGGCAGTGTAGAAACCCCAGCAACGTAGGTACCAGAATTACCTGTAGTAAAATTGAGATAGGTAATCTTATTTTTTATTTCATATTGTCCTTCCTTTGGTTCCATTAGGTAATCCGGACCTATAATTTTACTATTGATGATACGGTCAGTTGTTATCGCATTTTCACTAGTATCAAAAGTACCGTTCAACAAATATAATTGGGTGGCTTTATTGGTTTCTAAAAAGTGTGTATCCGTTTTAAGAAATAACTCATGGGACATGAATAAAAATGTTGCCAAACAAAGAAATACGAGTCGAAAAGAATTATGCATGCTTTATAATTTTAAATTGTTTTAATCTATATACGTTCAAAAAATGAAAAGGTTTTAGCTTTCACCCATAAATTTATACTTTCTTAAATTAAACAAACCCCAACCAAGGAACAATAATTCCATAATCAAAGCAGGAGTAAACGGAATGGATACCCCATCAAAAACAGTACTTATAATTCTTCCAAAGGAAATACCGCCCATAAAAAGCACATTACTTAAAGTAGCAGCGTACCATAACTTTTCTTTTCTAGCTCCTAACAACCAAAATATACCAATGCCCATATAAATTCCCATAACCGCACGGAGCATATTTTTTAGTTCTAATGAAGTAACCTGAAAATCAAGGATCAAAGGCATTAAATGAGAGGGACTGCCTCCATAAACAATTCCTGCACAGATAACGATGATACCGGATAAAGATAAATGTAGGTTCTTCTTCATGTTTTTTTTACTATTTCTTATACAGCTTAAAGTAGTACCACGCTGCAATACCACCCACAAGAGAAAATACAGCCAACATCCAAAAAACATATTGATGTCCTGTTGCCCCGGGATAAGCATCTAACAAATATCCCATGGCCGGACCTGCAAAAATATCTGGAGTGTAGCCTACCAAAGAAATAAGACCCACGGCCGTACCAGTGAGCACCAAGGGAATACGACCACGTTGCATTACCGAAAAATAGAGGGAGCGTGCAGCATATACCCCAGTGGCTACGACCATAATGGACATAAAGAAAAGAAAAGTGGAAGAACTTAAAATGATACCCGTAGCGAACAATAAAGCACCAATAAACGAAATAACAAAACTGACCATAAGCCAATACGTCGTTTGGGAGCGGTCTGCCAGTATACCGATCACCACGCCAACTATAGGGCGAACGAATAACAGGAGCGTACCAATTTGAGCAGACTGTACCTGATCGTACAACATGACGTCTTGGGCGTACAGTGATAAAATATCAGTGATTTTATAGCCCACATAGGCACATAAGATGATCACCATTAGTAAACTTACCGCAGGCAATTTTATAACTTCTTTGATTTGGGAAACGGTAATTTTATCCAATATAATAGCGCTTTCGGAAGTCTTGTCCATCCTTAGAAAGAACCAAACCAAAAACCCGACTGCAACAACGATACCCGTTGAAACCAAAATAACGTAACGGAATGCGGCTCGGCTTTCTGTAAGCGTGGCTTCAGCAATTTCAGATGTAATGAAAACGGAAAAAACAAGTACACCCATGGTTCCGAATAGCGCACCTACCAAACCACGGCCTCCGTCTAGGAAACCGAAAGCCTTTCCCTGAGAACTTGTGCCGCCCCAAACCCGCGTGGCTTTGATCATAGCTGCCCAGAACAGAAAAATTGTAGTAAACCCCCAGTACCCATAAAGTACCTTCAGTACAAAATAACTTGGAAAAGTGGCATAGACCACGCCCCCAAGAGCCGTCATCCAAAGTGCTGTGGCAATTAGTTTTCTCGGCGGCAATTTATCCGCTAAAGGTCCGCCAAAAAGATAGGAAACAAGAGCAACTACGCCATAGACCGAAAAGCAAAGTCCTAATTGGGTATTGTCCAAAGTGAAAACATCTAACACAGTTGGCCTAAAGACACGTGGCAGCACAAAAGGTAGAATGAAAACGCTTTCTCCGGCTAATATGAGCAATACAAGATAATACCAAGGTGCTTTCTGTAGCTGTTCCATTATTTTTTTATAGGAATCCAAATTTCTTCCTCAGAATTAGGATCATTATTTCTATAGTTTCTTCCTAATACTTCAAAGTGCGGACGGTCATCCAAAACGTATTCGGATTTAGGAATCCATTCCCCATAAATATATTGATAAATGCTAGGGTCACCACTAGACCCCTTATGGTCAAAAACTGCATAATCTCCGGCCTGCAGTATAAAAGCCTTCATACCTTTAGGAATATGAGTAAAGTCCGATACTTCCACAAGGGCCCATTTTGTGAATTCTAACGAGGGATTGAAATTGACATGATACTCGGGCGGATACACTTGTAACGAGAAAAAATCATTCCCCACCCTATTCACAATTTCGGTAATTCTAGGCATAAAAGAGCCCCAGAGTTTCCCGGTTTGGTTGTCCACCACACTCGTGCTTAGTGATAGACCAATCATTTTTTTTCCTTTTTCGCGGATTATTCTTGGTATCATACGCTAAGATCTACTCTTTTGCGAAAATTTACTCACTAGTGAACTTAGCACATAAAATAGAATGATAAACGGCACCGCCAAGAATTGTATGGTAATTAAAAGTACCAGACTTATTATCAAAAAAATATAGCGCAAGGCGTTATCCTTGAAATTCCAGTTTTTGAATTTTAATGCGAACAGCGGAAGACTACAGTTCAGCAAAAATGCACTTAACAAAGTTAAGCCTATCAAAAACCATTGGTTCAATATAATATCACTGAGTATAGCGCTTGGATGATAAAATAAGATAAGCGGAAGGGACAGAATTAATAATGCATTGGCAGGTGTAGGTAACCCAATAAATGAAGAAACCTGATTTTCATCCAAGTTGAATTTGGCCAAACGATACGCAGATGCCAAGGTGATGATAAAACCTGCAAAAGGCCAGAATGAACGTAATTGAAAATCTCCCAAGTAAGCCATACTATTTAAAATATCGTTATCCCAACCTCCCATTTGCGCCAATCCTATCAATTGAAACATCACTATCCCAGGTACCAGACCACTGGTTATCATATCTGCCAAGGAGTCCAATTGCAGTCCTAACTCACTTTTCACATCAAGCACACGAGCAGCTAAACCATCGAAGAAATCAAAGAAAATACCCAAAGCAACGAATAGAGCGGCATGTTCCAACTGATTCAATACAGCGAACACGGTGGCAACACAGCCACAAAAAACATTCAAGAGTGTAATAAAGTTAGGTATATGTCTTCGCATGGTTGGTCTGTTTAGAAGCATTGATTATATCAGCTTAAAAATAATACAATTCATTTGGTTATACGTTCTTAATTGAAAAGCATCTTAAAGCTACACTAGAAATAGTAATACGCTTGTATCGCTTAAATCTCTTATTATTCGCATCTTTGTTATCCTATAGTATTAGAATACACGATGTTTAAAAAATTAGGTCTTCTTGCGCTAATTGCACTACAAGGTTTCTGGGGTTTTTCACAAGACGCGAGGTTATCGTCACTTTCTGAACTAAGTTTATTAACAGTAGGTACAGGACAAGATTTGGCGTCTAAATTTGGGCATAGTGCCATACGTCTCCAAGACCCTAGCTTAGGTATAGACGAAGTTTACGGTTATGGCACATATAATTTTGAAGACCCCAATTTCTATCTGAATTTTGTTCGTGGTAAATTAGATTATACCATTACACGGTATCCCTACAAGTATTTTGAACGCGGTTACATCCTTGAAAAAAGGTGGATTAAAGAACAAAAACTAGACCTGAACCTTGAACAACGAAAAGCAATCGTCGCCTTTTTAGAGACCAATCTTTTGCCGCAAAATCGGTTTTATAAGTATGATTTCCTTTTTGAAAACTGCGCCACCAAGATTCCTGAAGTATTCGAGAAAAATCTAGGGAAGGGTCTGCATTTCAATTGCGATTATCTTGATAATCAATTCACTTTCCGACAATTGATTCATCAAAATCTTGCTGTAAATTCTTGGTCTAATTTTGGAATAGATTTAGCATTGGGTTCTGTTATAGACCGTAAAGCTACTCCCTATGAACATTTGTTCTTACCAGCGTATGTCTACGAACAGCTAAAACATACCACCTTAGATGGCAAACCTTTGGTGAAAAACGAATCCGTTCTATTGGATATACCAACTCCAAAAGTAAATACCCCCTTTCTATTGACCCCCGTATTTTGGCTTGGTCTACTTCTCTTGTCGGTAGCATACATTACTTACAAGGATTATTCCCAACAAAAGCGAAGCATTTGGTTAGACGTTTCGCTGTTTACGGTTACCGGTTTGGCCGGCCTGCTTATTCTTTTTCTTTGGTTCTTTACGGACCATATGGCCACTAAAATAAATTTCAACTTTTTATGGGCCTTTGCCCCTAACCTCATCGTAGGGTGCTACCTTTTCAAAAAACAACCCCCAAAATGGTTACGGATGTATATTTTTATCGCCATTGGGCTTTTACTCTTAAGTGTTGTCCTGTGGCTATTCAAGGTTCAAATATTTTCTATCTTAATGTGTCTTATACTGCCAACCCTATTGTTGCGGTATCTATTTCTCTTAGGCTATTTTAAAGCTTCAAAAAATCGAATTATCCAATAATCGAGCTATCTCACTATGAATTTACTCACCGTTGAAAATATTTCTAAATCCTATGGCGAACTGGTTCTTTTTGAGAAGCTCTCCTTTGGCATAAACAAGGACCAAAAAATTGCGCTAATAGCAAAGAACGGTAGTGGTAAAACCTCTATACTCAACATACTATCGGGCACGGACACCCCAGATACGGGACAGGTGAATTATCGTAAAAGCACCCGGGTTTCCTTTTTGGCACAGGAGCCGAACATGAATCCAGACCTAACTGTTGAGGAAACGATTTTTGCTTCTGACAATGAAGTGCTTCAGGTCATTGCCAATTATGAAAGGGCCTTGACCAATCCAGAAGATGCGGATGCCTATCAAAGTGCTTTTGAAGCTATGGACCGGTTTGAAGCTTGGGATTTTGAAACGCAGTACAAACAGATCCTATTTAAATTAAAACTGGACGATTTAAGTGCCAATGTGGGAAAACTTTCCGGTGGGCAGAAGAAACGGCTTGCCCTGGCCGACGCCCTAATCAATAAACCGGACCTATTAGTACTTGATGAGCCTACCAACCATTTAGACTTGGAGATGATAGAGTGGTTAGAGGAATATTTCGTAAAAGAGAACATGACGCTGTTCATGGTTACGCACGACCGTTACTTCTTAGAACGGGTATGTAATGAAATCATAGAGTTAGACAATGGCGTGCTTTATCCGTACAAGGGCAATTACTCCTACTACCTAGAGAAAAAGGAGGCCCGTTTGGAACAAGAATCCGTGGAACAGCACAAAACCGAGTTGCTCTTTAAAAAGGAACTCTCATGGATGCGTCGTCAACCCAAAGCACGGACTACCAAATCAAAATCTAGAATAGACGATTTTAAGGTTATCAAAGAGAAAGCAAGTAACCGCAGAAAAGAGCACGAGGTACAGCTAGAACTGAACATGGAGCGCATGGGTACCAAAATCATAGAACTGGTGAAGGTATCTAAGTCCTACCCTAACAAGCCTATCTTAGACAAGTTTGACTATAACTTTAATAGAGGGGAGCGTATTGGTATTATCGGAAAGAACGGAACGGGCAAATCTACCTTTCTTAATATCCTCTCGGGCAGGGACCAACCAGATAGTGGAAAGGTAATTGTTGGGGAAACCATAAAATTTGGATACTATACTCAGAAAGGAATCACTATAAAGGAGGGTCAAAAGGTAATAGACGTAATTCGTGAATTCGGGGACTATATTCCCCTAAAGAAAGGAAAACAGATATCGGCACAACAGTTATTAGAGCGGTTTCTATTTGATCGCAAAAAGCAATATGATTTTGTAGATAAGTTAAGTGGTGGCGAGCGAAAGCGATTGTACCTCTGTACCGTATTAATCCAGAATCCTAATTTTCTGATTTTGGATGAGCCTACCAACGACCTGGATATCGTAACGCTAAATGTTTTGGAAAGTTTTCTGTTGGATTTTCAGGGCTGCCTGTTAGTGGTATCCCATGACCGCTACTTTATGGATAAAATTGTAGACCATCTATTTGTATTTAAAGGAGATGGTGTAGTAACGGATTTCCCTGGGAACTATTCGGATTACCGCGCTTACGAAGATAGTCAGGTTATAGAACAGAGAGCACAAAAAGACAAAGGGGATACGAGTAAAAAAACTTGGAAAAAGACCGAAACCACGAATAAGTTGTCTTATACGGAGCAAAAAGAATACAAGCAATTGGAACGTGATATCCAAAAGATGGAATCTAAGAAGGCTGCGTTACAGGATAAATTTACCGATGCGTCCCTATCTGGAGAAGAAATAGCCACCCTTTCCATAGAATTAGGGGAATTATCCGATACTATTGATAAAAAAACCGAGCGTTGGTTCGAACTTTCAGCTCAAATGGAAGGATAATTCTTAAAAACCACCTATTAAAATAAACAAATCTACGTTTAAAAGCACCTTTTTTCGGTAAGGTGTTTTTGGTGTACGTGCCGTTCATCGATTGATTTTTACACTTCAACCGGATTGCTGTCAGATACCGAATATTATGGGTTTTTCGGCGAACGACCACCCTGCGAAGTACACTTGCACCCGTTATAATAGTGTAACAAACGCAAGTCATGAAAACAATAGCAACCATCTTCTTTATCTTCTTCATCGGAATGACCGCTCAGGCTCAGAACAACACTAGCGATGTTAAAGTTGAAACGGTTGAAATGACCATAGTGACCGAAACGGCTTACGAGTTGAACTTGGAAACCAAAACGGAGGTTGCTAGATTGTACAAGCACAAGAACGCTAGAGTAAAGAAAGCATTATCTTTTACAACAAAGAGAAACAAAGCTAAAATGGCTTAATCCTATACCGACTGACTGTCGCGATTTATGTGCCCATTATTTCATCCTCCTGCCAGAGTTTTGGAAAATGGGCATTTTAATTTTAAGAAATAAAAACCTTCATTTATCCTACCAAATCGCTTAGTTTAAAACATACCATAACCATTCAATAGGTTTACAAAGGTTTAGTACATTTGGGTAATCTTGAAATTCATCTAGTGTATCGTTTTTTTGCCCGTATAAAATTTCTGCTTTCAGCAACCAATCAACATGGCGTACACTCCCCATTTATATATCAATTTGTTACGAAGGGTTTATATAGGAAAGGGAATAAAAACTATTCCAAAACGGAAAATGTACTTTTGAAATGCATATCTTATTTTGATTACTCCCAAATAGGGCTCGTAAATGATTCCAATGTCTTAAAAATAAAATTGAACGCCCTATTTCCGGGACTCCGCTATACTAACATTCCGTTTGACCTGATTTATGCTGACCTATCCAGCAAAACTTTTAAAACCATAGCAAAACAGAACATTCATAATAATAGTATGCTGTTGATAGAGGGCATCTATCAAAATAAGGGTCGAACCGCGCAGTGGTCTACCATAAAAAATTTAAAAGAAGTCACCGTTTCTATGGATTTATATTATTGCGGAATTGTCTTTTTCAGAAGGGAGCAGGCAAAAGAGCATTTTAAAATTCGGATTTAATCCACTAATTTTAAACAAGACAAGTAATTATATGAACAATAGCATTTATATTGTACTCGGCGTAGTTTTTGCGATTTATATCGGTATTACGATTACAAATAGGAATAAATCAAGGGCTCGAAAATCCAAAAAATTTATGGACAATTATGAGCGAAAGGACAAAAAGGATTAGTCAAAGGCAAATATTTCAAAAATGATGATCATATCGGCCCATATTTTTATTTGAGCTTGATACTTGAACTTGAATTTATTCAATGAAAATATATACAAAAACAGGAGATTCAGGAACTACCGCGCTATTTGGGGGTACTAGAGTTCCAAAACATCACATCAGAATTGAGAGTTACGGTACTGTGGACGAACTCAACTCTTGGTTAGGGCTTATTAGAGACCAGGAAATAAATACACAGAGCAAAGACCAGCTGGCAAAAATTCAGGACAAATTGTTTACCCTAGGGGCTATATTAGCCACCGATCCTGAAAAAGCCATCTTAAAGAATGGCAAAGAGCGGCTAAATATTCCCAAGATAAGTGTATCCGATATTGAAATACTAGAGAACGCTATCGACAAAATGGACGCTACCCTACCACAAATGACCCATTTTATTCTTCCAGGGGGCCACACAAGTGTGTCATACTGTCATATAGCGCGTACCGTATGCAGACGTGCCGAAAGAATGGCGACACTTCTTTTCGAAAATGAACCCTTTGACGAGGAGGTCCTCTCCTATTTGAACCGACTTTCGGATTACCTCTTTGTATTGGCACGAAAATTGTCCAAAGAATTAAAGGCCGAAGAAATTAAATGGATACCTGAAAAAAAGGACTAATAAA
This sequence comes from Maribacter sp. 4U21, assembly GCF_002742365.1. NCBI lineage: Bacteria > Pseudomonadati > Bacteroidota > Flavobacteriia > Flavobacteriales > Flavobacteriaceae > Maribacter > Maribacter sp. 4U21. The sequence continues at coordinate 15,744 of NZ_MDGN01000050.1, read as the reverse complement.
TTCCTAATTTCTTCGTTATCAATTTATCAATGCAAAAATTATGTTGATAACTGGATTGAAATAATTACATTTTATCTTGGTCATTTACATTTAAAAATTATTTTTGCAAAAAATTAAAATCAAACTATTACAATGTATTGGACATTAGAATTAGCATCTTATTTAAGTGATGCACCTTGGCCGGCAAGTAAAGATGAGTTAATCGACTACTCTATTAGAACCGGTGCGCCTTTAGAGGTTGTAGAAAACTTACAATCTATGGAGGAAGAAGGCGGCGAGATTTACGAATCAATCGAAGAAATCTGGCCAGACTATCCTACAGAAGAAGACTACCTCTGGAACGAGGATGAATATTAATATTTAGATATCACAATTACTACTAAAAGTCTCCTCGGAGGCTTTTTTTTTATGTAATTTTGGCAGTCGATTAGGGAATTTTAGTTCAAAATACATACTGGAATACCTTTTGTTGCACTCAGATGTCGGTTTTAATTACTGACTGCAAATAATTTATTGTAGAAAGATCGGAAGTTTACAGTTCCGATAAACGCAATACTAATAGAAAAAATTTATGAGTTTCATTAATTCCATACTAAAGGCCTTTGTAGGTGATAAATCTAAGAAAGATGTAAAAGAACTTCAGCCTTTAGTAGACCAAATAAAGTCCTTTGAAGCCAATCTAGAAAGTCTAACCCATGATGAAATAAGACAGAAGACCCTAGATTTTAAACAAAAAATAAGGGAATCCTACAAAGAGATTACGGAACAGATAACAGCACTAGAAAAAGAAGTTCAGGAGTCTACCGATATTGACAAAAACGAGGATAGTTACGCCGAAATAGATAAGCTTAAGGAAGAAGCTTACACGATTTCTGAGGAAATGCTCAACGAAATCTTACCAGAAGCTTTTGCCGTAGTCAAGGAAACGGCCAAACGTTTTGCGAACAATGAAACCATTAGCGTAACCGCATCGGAAAATGATAGAAAACTTTCCGGAACAAAGGATTATGTAACGCTGGACGGCGAAAAGTCCATTTGGAAAAATTCTTGGGATGCAGCGGGTAAAGAAGTTACTTGGGACATGGTGCACTACGATGTGCAACTCATTGGAGGAATTGCGTTACATCAAGGCAAAATTGCAGAAATGCAGACCGGGGAAGGTAAAACCTTGGTCGCTACGCTCCCACTTTATCTAAATGCATTAACAGGTAATGGCGCACATTTGGTAACCGTAAACGATTATCTGGCCAAGCGAGATAGTGCGTGGATGGCGCCAATATTTGAGTTCCATGGTCTTACGGTAGATTGTATAGACCACCATAGGCCTAATTCAAATGGTAGAAGAGCCGCATACAATGCAGATATTACTTACGGCACCAACAACGAATTCGGTTTTGATTACCTGCGGGATAATATGGCCCATACACCGAAGGATTTAGTGCAACGCCCTCATAACTATGCCATTGTGGATGAGGTGGATTCTGTACTGGTAGATGACGCCAGGACTCCCTTAATTATTTCAGGACCTGTTCCTGAAGGAGATCGGCATGAATTCAATGATCTAAAACCAAAGGTTAACGAAATTGTTCAGAAACAACGTCAGCATTTGACAGGTGTTCTAGCGGAGGCAAAAAAACTTATCAAAGAAGGAGATACCAAAGAAGGCGGATTTCTTCTGCTTCGCGTTTTTAGAGGCCTTCCAAAAAACAAAGCGTTAATAAAGTTTTTGAGTGAAGAAGGCGTAAAGCAGCTGCTTCAAAAAACGGAGAACTTTTACATGCAGGACAACAACAGGGAGATGCCCAAGGTAGACGAAGATCTGTTGTTTGTCATTGATGAGAAGAACAATCAGATAGAGCTTACGGACAAGGGCGTAGATTATATCTCTGGAGAGCAGAACAGAGATTTCTTTGTAATGCCAGATATTGGTGGGGAAATTGCCAAAATAGAACAACAGAACCTAGAAATAGAAAGGGAGGCGGAGTTAAAAGAGGAGCTTTTCAAAGACTTTACCGTAAAGAGTGAACGTATCCATACCATGAGCCAATTATTAAAGGCCTATACACTTTTTGAGAAAGATGTGGAATATGTGGTGATGGACAATAAAGTAATGATTGTAGACGAACAAACGGGCCGTATTATGGACGGTCGTCGTTACTCGGACGGTCTGCACCAAGCTATTGAGGCAAAGGAAAACGTAAAGATCGAAGCGTTAACACAGACCTTTGCCACGGTTACTCTGCAAAACTACTTTAGAATGTACAGTAAGTTGGCAGGTATGACAGGTACTGCCATTACGGAAGCTGGGGAATTCTGGGAAATCTACAAATTAGATGTGATGGAGATTCCTACCAACAGACCCATAGCCCGTGATGATAGGAATGATTTGATCTACAAGACCAAGAGAGAAAAATATAACGCCATAATCGATGAGGTTACAAAACTGAGTCAATCAGGAAGACCGGTATTGATCGGTACAACCTCCGTAGAAATATCGGAATTGCTTTCTAAACTATTGAGCGTACGCAAAGTACCACACAATGTTTTGAACGCGAAACTCCATAAAAAAGAGGCGGACGTTGTTGCTGAGGCAGGTAATGCCGGTATCGTAACCATAGCTACCAACATGGCGGGGCGTGGTACGGATATTAAGCTTTCTGACGAGGTTAAAAAAGCAGGTGGTTTGGCCATTGTGGGTACGGAACGTCATGATTCTAGACGAGTGGATAGGCAGCTAAGAGGTCGTTCTGGTCGTCAGGGAGACCCGGGAAGCTCACAGTTCTACGTGTCTTTAGAAGATAATTTGATGCGTTTGTTCGGTTCTGACCGTGTGGCGAAGATGATGGATAAAATGGGCTTGGAAGACGGGGAAGTTATTCAGCATAGCATGATGACCAAATCCATAGAACGGGCACAGAAAAAAGTGGAAGAGAACAACTTTGGTGTGCGTAAGCGTTTGTTGGAGTACGATGACGTGATGAACGCACAGCGTGAAGTGGTATACAAAAGAAGAAGGCATGCCCTACAAGGGGAGCGCTTAAAAGTGGATATTGCCAATATGATATACGATACCTGTGAGGTAATCGTAGAGGGCAATAAAGCGGCTAACGATTTCAAAAATTTTGAATTTGAACTGATCAAGTATTTTTCAATGACTTCTCCCGTTTCCGAAGAAGATTTTGGAAAACTAAGCGCGCTGGATATTACCGCTAAAGTCTACAAAGCAGGTTACGAACATTACAAGGAAAAAATGCAGCGCAATGCGGATACGGCGTTTCCGGTAATAAAACAAGTATATGAAGACAACGCCAATAAATTTGAGCGTATCGTGGTTCCCTTTACGGATGGTATCAAGAGTCTTAACGTTGTTACCAACTTACAAGAGGCTTATGATAGTGACGGTAAGCAATTGGTGACCGATTTTGAGAAAAATATATCCTTGGCCATTATTGACGACTCATGGAAAACCCATCTCAGAAAAATGGATGAGTTAAAGCAGTCCGTACAATTAGCGGTCCACGAACAAAAAGACCCACTACTCATCTATAAGTTCGAAGCTTTTGAGCTGTTCAAAGGCATGATAGAAAAGGTAAATAAGGAAATCGTTTCCTTCTTGTTCAAGGGAGAACTGCCTTCAGGAAATCCAAACGAAATCCAAGAGGCACGTAACGTTAGACGTAGTAAGGACAACTTACAGACGACAAAAGAGGAAATACCCAATAGTGATGAACTTGCCGTACAAAACAGGGCGGCAGGAAATACACAGCGACAAAGACCGACAGTTACGGAGACCATAACCAGGGAACAACCAAAAATTGGAAGAAACGAGCGGGTCACCATTAAGAACGTAATGTCTGGCGAGAGCAAAACGGTAAAGTTTAAGCAAGCAGAACCGCTTATTTTAAAAGGAGAATGGGTTCTGACCTAAGATTAAACCTGTAGCTTTCAAATCAAGGCTCACAGCCTTTTTTAAACATAACGACAACTATTTAGTGCAAAGCGACCTATTCAGGTCGCTTTTTTTAAATGAAACAATCATGGTGATGCTGTATTTTACAAGGATACATTTAACTTTTTATAAAGTTTTTTGAAATATGCCCAAAACATACCTAGCTTTACAATAGAAAAATGTTCCTGAAACCGAGAAATTAATTTGATTCTATGAACGATTTTAATATCGACCAAGAACGCTTAAAAGATAAGATCAATCTTATCTTGAAAGTGAATTATGTTTCTAGCGCACTAGCGATTGTTTATGGCTTTGCTTGCTTTTTTATTCTAGACATCAAGGAGATTATTCCCTATATGTTCGTCCTCTTTGGGCTGCTCAACTTAGCCAATACCTTGATTTTTAGAAAACATCAAAGCCTCACATCTACCTACAATATTTCCTCCATATTGGCCCTGATAAGCGCTTTCATCATTACGATATATTCTGGCGGCATCAATAGCTCCTTTATCTTTACCTTGGCACTAATTGTTTTTGCGGGTTATGTTACCACCAGGCAGTACGGTCAGATTTATCTGAATTTAATCTTCTTTTTGGTCATTCTAATTTTCTCACAAAGCATTCCCGACTTTACCTTTACAGAAAATGTTATTCCAGAAAAATCCAGAAATCTTTTTAATCTATTTTCCATCCTCTTTTCCGTCTACTTACTAGGAAATATTTTTGGTAAGAACTTACTGAGAACGCACCATGCCTTATATAGGTCAAAACAGCAATTAATGGAGCAAATGGAGGAAAAGGAAACCCTTTTAAAAGAAGTACACCATAGGGTAAAGAACAATTTACAAACTGTATCTAGCTTGTTAAGCCTTCAATCTAGAAATGTTGAGGAAGCTCGGATGAAAACCTTGCTCAAGAGCACGCAGAACCGAGTTATCTCCATGGCCATGGTTCATGAGATGCTCTATATGAGAAAGGATATAGCGCACATAGAGTACAAATCCTATGTACAGGAACTAAGTGAATATCTCATACGTTCAATCAAAGGGTTGGATAGTAAGGTGCATTTAAAAATTGATATTCCAGATATTAAATTAGGTATTGATACGGCCATACCTTTAGGACTGCTCATTAACGAGGCGGTGACCAATGCGCTTAAATATGGCTTTTCAGATGAAGAGGAGGGAGAGATTTATATCGCCCTAAAGAAAGAACTGAACAAGCAGTACGTGCTTAATATAGGGGATAATGGAGTTGGTTTCCCGGAAACGGTCAACTACAAGAATTCTAAGTCCTTAGGATTAAAACTTATACATAATCTTACGCGGCAATTAAAAGGTACCATTCAAAGAGATAGCAGTAAAAAAGGTACCAACTATATTATTAAATTTCAAGAAGTAAAGCAGCAATTGGCACCAGCTATGTAATCAAAGGATGTTCATTTTGTCAACTTCACAATAAAACATGTCAAGTATTCACTAGGGCAAATAATCCTGGGATATTACTTATATTTAAACGGCTAATTCAAAAAAACCGTTTCATGTTAAAAAAATTGCTTCTCGTCTTTTTTCTTTCTTGTGCTACCGTATATGGACAAGACTACTTCTTTGAAAAATTTAAACCCTTTAACGCTGCCGTTCCTTCCCCGGAAGAATTTTTAGGTTACGGCATTGGCGAGCATCATACGCGGCACGACTTAATTGTGGCCTATTTAGAAAAGTTGGCAGAAGTCTCCGACAGAGCTACGATACAGGAGTATGGTAAAACCCATGAAGGACGTAAATTGGTGATGCTCACCATCTCTTCGTCAAAAAATCATTCGAATCTGGCCGAGATTAAATCGGCTCACTTGGCCTTTACGAATCCGTCTCAATCAGTATCCAATTATGGAGATGTTCCCATTTTCATCAATTTGGCGTACAACGTACATGGCAATGAACCTTCTAGCTCAGAAGCGGCGTTACTAGCGGCCTATACCTTTGTGGCCTCTGAAAATCCTGAAATCCTGAACTATATTGACAACGCGGTAATTTTTATTGACCCAACGATTAATCCGGACGGCCGAGACCGCCATACGCAATGGGCAAATACCTATCAAGGTTCTCCCGAGGTAGCGGACCCACAAGACGCGGAACATAACGAGTATTGGCCAATGGGCAGAACCAATCATTATTGGTTTGATTTGAATCGCGACTGGTTATTGGGGATACATCCTGAAAGTAGGGGCAAACTAAACTGGTACCATCAATGGTATCCTAACGTCGTCACCGATTTCCATGAAATGGGAACACAGAGCAGTTATTTCTTTGAACCTATGAAAACCAACGGCTCCCTCAACCCTATTATGCCCAAGGAGAACTACGAAGACTTGAACACACTTTTCGGTAATGAGTTTGCCAAGGCATTGGACAGTATTGGTTCCCTCTATTTTACAAAAGAAGTGTTCGATGGCACTTATCCTGGTTATGGCTCTTCTTATCCTGACCTGCAAGGAGGTCTAGGATTGTTATTCGAACAGGCGAGCTCTAGAGGACACCGCCAAACTACGGCCTTTGGGGAAATCACTTTCGCCTTTACCATCAGAAATCAATATACCTCTAGCATTACCACTGTAAAGACCGCCGTGAACAACAAAGCGTATATGCGAAAATACCAGCAGCAATTCTTTAAAAGTGCCCTGGCCAATGCGGGAAAAAGCAAAATAAAAGGATACACTTTTGGAGATGCCCACGATCAAAACCGAACAAAAGCATTTGTAGACAAACTATTACTGCATAAGATTGATGTTTATAAGACAGGGGACCGCTATGTTGTTACTACCCGGCAACCGCAGTACAGAATGGTGCAAACCATGTTCGAAACATATGAAAAGTATAGAGACAGCGTTTATTACGATGCCTCTGCCTGGTCCGTTGCCAACTTCTACAATATGAAGTATAAAGCAACGAACACGTTAAATTTAGGCGCTAAAATTACCACGACCGATAATTTGGTCAAGGTAACTCCTGTCCAAAAATCGGATTACGCCTACGTATTGGACTGGGATGATTACAATGCGCCGGCCGCACTATACCACTTACAACAAAAGGGGATTGTAGCTTCTTCCGCTGCGAAACCTTTTACGGTAAAAACAGGAAATAACACCAAGAATTTTAATTATGGTGCAGTGCTTATCCCTGTTAGCCTCCAAAAAATGGATGCCAATGGCATCTTTAACCTTTTAAAAGAGGTTCAAAATAAATTTGAAGTTCCCATCGTTGCCGTTCATACGGGACTGAATTTAGGAGGAGTTGATATGGGCAGTCGTTTTATTACCCCTATAAAAAAGACCAAGGCCGCAATGCTTATCGGTGATGGCGTACGTTCCTACGAAGCTGGAGAAGTTTGGCACCTACTGGATACAAGAGTACATATGCCAATCACCAAAATACCCATGCGTAATTTTGACCGTGCCAATTTTGATAAATACAACGTAATGGTCATGGTTTCCGGCCGGTACAATCTATCGGAGAAGCAACAGGACAAAATAAAGGATTGGACGAGTAAAGGCAATACGTTGATTACCATAGGAACTGCCAGCAAATGGGTCATTGACAAGAAATTAGTAAAGGAGAAACTTACCGAATCAGAAAAGGATTCCACTAAAACAGTAGTTCAAAAGCCTTACGTAGATGCAGGTGAAAATATTGGAAAGGAAAGTGTAGGCGGCGTCATCTTAAAAGCTGATATAGACCATACCCATCCGCTAGCCTTTGGATATCATGATGAGAGTATTCCTGTTTACAAGAACAATACCGTGTGGCTATCTCCAAGTGATAATGCTTATGCTACCGTGGCAAAATATAGTAAAGATCCCCATATCGATGGATTCCTGACCAAAAAGAATATGGAGGAAAACGTAAAGCAATCCGCTTCACTGATTGTAAGCAAATTAGGAAGAGGTTGCGTTGTGCTTTTTGCGGACAATCCCAACTTTAGGGGGTCTTGGTACGGAACCAATCGGTTATTCCTGAACGCCCTTTTCTTAGGAGATAAGATAAATGTTCCTACCGAAAATTAATTATAGACCTAATACATCAACTTACCAAAGCATACTAGCATGAAAAAATTACAACTATTCTTATTCGCCACCCTAATATCCATCTCAGGTCTTATGGCACAGTCGCTTCAGGGAGATGGCCCACATTCACAACTCATCATAAGGGGAGTGATGCTTATCAATGGAAATGGAGCACCGCCTCAAGGGCCAATTGACATTGTGGTGGAAAATAACATTATCAAAAAAATTCAGGTTGTTGGTTATGACGGTGTACCTATTGATGAGACCAAAAGACCAAAATTAAAGGCTGGCGGTAAGGAATTGGACTGCAATGGTATGTATCTGCTGCCCGGTTTCGTTGATATGCATGGCCATATCGGGGGAACTGCCCAAGGAGCGGAACCAGATTATGTATTTAAACTTTGGATGGCACATGGGGTAACCACGGTGCGCGAACCTAGCGGTAGAGGCGTGGATTTTACGATGGACTTAAAACGTAAGAGTGCCAAAAATGAAATTATTGCACCGCGCATAATGGCTTACACAGGTTTTGGACAAACCAGCAAGACCTTTAATCCTTTGAACGATATTCCTATTTCCACACCGGAACAGGCGCGTGAGTGGGTACGGGCAAACGCAAAAAAAGGTGCGGACGGAATAAAGTTCTTTGGTGCGGAACCGGAAATTATGGCGGCCGCTTTGGACGAAAACAAAAAATTAGGACTAGGTTCTGCCTGTCATCATGCACAGCTAAGCGTAGCGAGATGGAACGTGTTACATTCCGCCCGTGCGGGTCTAACCTCAATGGAACACTGGTACGGGCTTCCAGAGGCCTTATTTGACGATAGAACGGTACAAGACTATCCGCTGGACTATAACTACCAAAATGAACAGCATCGCTTCGAGAACGCAGGCAAACTATGGTCCCAAGCGGCAGCACCTTATTCCGTCCATTGGAACGCTGTTATGAACGAATTACTGGAACTTGATTTTACGTTAGACCCCACCTTCAACATTTACGAGGCCAGTAGGGACTTGCAGCGTGCAAGACGTGCGGAATGGCATGAAGACTATACCTTGCCATCTTTATGGGAATTTTATCAGCCAAGTAAAATATCGCATGGTTCGTACTGGCATGACTGGGGTACGGAACAGGAAGTAGCCTGGAAAAACAATTACAAACTGTGGATGACCTTTATCAACGAATATAAAAACAGGGGTGGCCGTGTTACTACCGGTTCGGATTCCGGTTTTATATTTCAATTGTACGGTTTTGCCTATATCAGAGAATTAGAATTACTTCGTGAAGCGGGATTCCATCCTTTGGAAATTATCCGGTCCGCCACCTTAAACGGTGCAGAAGCCTTAGGAATGGATGATAGAATTGGCTCCGTTGCCATCGGAAAAATGGCAGATTTTGTAGTGGTAGAAGAAAATCCACTTAAAAATTTAAAAGTACTTTATGGTACTGGAGCTATAAAACTGACCGAAGATAACGATGTGGTGCGTGCAGGAGGTGTGAAGTACACCATTAAGGACGGCATCATATATGACTCAAAAGCCTTATTGGCAGACGTAAAAAGGCAGGTAGACGAGGCTAAGGCCAAGAACAACTATACAATCAAACAGCCAGGGATAAAGAACTAGGACCTCCTATACGTGCTACGCACTTTAATAGAGGCTGGCTTATTTTTCATGGCGTTACCTAAGACCTTAAGTGTTACAACCACTGAAACTAAAAAGATAGATACTAACATAAACTATTATTTTATAAAGTACTTTAATGTACTTTTTTCTTAAAGCAAAGATTAGGCCAATTTTGGGCTGTCTTTCTTTGTGCTAAAAGATAAAGCCTTCTTTACCCTAGAATTTGGGTAGCGATACAAGCGCGCTAAAGCTTGAGAGACCATGAACGGGTTATTTTCCGAGAGGTCAATATCAGGAGTGCTAGTAACCATAACAACACCCATTTTAAAAGTGTCCACTTTACCATTGTTTTCCGTGTTTTGTGCGATGGCCATAGTACCTAAAAAAAGAACTAATACTAAGGTTAAAACAGATTTCATATTATTCATTTGGGTTACCTAAAGATAACCTCAAGAACAGACTAGAACCCTTGCTATGTCGTTGAAATACAAACTTTTTCGCTTATTTAAAAAATGATAGATGAACGGGCAAAAAGCATCGACAAAGACAATTTACCCGTTAAACTTTTCAACGATTAGGCTTGTATTTTATCGGAGAAAAACTAACACTTAGAATCGAGTTTTATAATAAAATTGGAGTTTATATCTATCAATAACTAGGAATCCAGAATAAATCGGTGGTGGAAAGTTGTAGAAAACCGTTGCTTGCCGAACAGGTTATTTTCTTTTGCGCTTCTTACCAAAATTTTTATCCCCACGCGTTTTTGGTTTGGTATATTTCTTTTTTATAATTCTCTTGTAGGCGCCACCTTGGTTTTGCTTTCTGTTTTTCTCTGATTTTTCATGAAAGCTAGTACCCCTTTCCTCTTCGTTTTCTTTAAGCGGATTTTCGCGCTCTATATGCATGGGCCTTTCGTCCCGTGTTAATTGTGTAGCAATTTCAACTTCTCCAGGTAGTTGAAGCACATCGATCTTTCTATTCATTAATTCCTCTATAGCCTCTTTTGCAGGTTCCTCCCTAGCTGTAAATAGGAGAATAGAACTGCCCTCCTTCTCTGCCCTACCCGTTCGTCCTATACGGTGCATATAGTTTTCTGGATAAACCGGTGTATCAAAATTTATAACATGTGAAATTTGGTCCAAATCCAGTCCACGTGCCATTACATCGGTGGTAACGAGAATTCGATTTTGACCAGAATCGAACTGGTTTATAGAGCGCAGTCTATAGTTTTGGGTCTTATTAGAGTGGATAACACAAATTTCCTCGCTGAAAAATTCGGCCAATTCCTTGAACAATAAATCCGCACTTCGTTTACTGGAAACAAAAACCAGTACCTTATGAAAAGCATCCACATCTTGAAGTAGATGCACCAATAGATTTACCTTGGTATAAAAATTGGGAACGGCATAACAGGTCTGTGCAATATTGTCCAAAGGTGTTCCACTAACCGCTACGGCAATTTGCTGTACCCCTTCAAAAAAATCATTGATCAACTTTTCTACATCGTCCGTCATGGTAGCAGAAAACATAATATTCTGTCTACGTTTTGGTAAGAGTTCAAAGATATTCACCAGTTGAAAACGAAAACCTAAATCCAGCATAACGTCTACCTCGTCAATGACCAGTTTTTTTACATTCTTTAGTTGTAACGCTCGCGTAAGCATCAGGTCGTACAACCGCGCCGGAGTAGCTACTACGATATCCGTGCCTAGTGCCAAAGTTTCTTTCTGCCTATTCATGCTAGTGCCTCCATATACGCCAGTGACTCTGACGGAGGCATACTTAGCCAATTTTTCTACCTCTTCAACTACCTGCACCACTAGTTCGCGTGTAGGAACCAATATCAGCACTCGCGGATGTATCTCTTTGGAAAAAGAGAGCATATTTAATAGCGGCAAAAGATACGCAAAGGTTTTGCCAGTTCCCGTTTGCGCTATTCCAACAACATCCTTACCACTCATCACCACAGAAAAGGCCTGTTCTTGTATCGGTGTAGCCTCTTGAAACCCCAAGTCATCTAAAGCGTTTCGCAGGGGATTGCTAATTTTAAATTCGGAAAAAGAGACCATAGGCAATGTGTTTATGCTGCAAAGCTATGCGGTTAAAACTTGTAATACCACAAAAACCAATATTTAATACCAATTTCTACTATTGTCTGTGCCTTCACCGTGTTGGGAATTGGTTTCAGGTTCCGTTCAGAATGTCATGAAAATACTTTTCCATAATACAATAATCCTGTCCCGATTTCTGAAATTTCCGGTCTGTTTGCTTCATGCCAAAATGTTTATAAAAACCGGCTTTATCTACCCGGGCATTACACCATAAATGGTGAATATTTCCTTCCCCTTCAACATAGTTTGTTAGGTACTGCAATAGACGCCTTCCGTACCCTTTACTTTGCTCCGAAGTTTTGGTAGCCAATTTTCTAAACTGGGCACTATGGCCATTAACGAATAAAGATACCACGGATACAATATCATTATTTTTAAAGAGTCCAAAATGGATTCCGTCTTCATCATTATCCAATTTAATAAAATCTAGCGGTCTATCCGGCCACATTACCTCGTGACGCAAATGGTAGGTTTCTTGAGCCAGAATCCGTCTAATTTCTATCTGCAAAGAACCCAACGTAGTGAATTTTGATAATTTCCAAACCATTTGACCTCTCTATTGCCATCTCAACCTTTTCCATTCCTTCTGTTCCTCTTTAGAAAGAAAAGTCCAGGCAATAATTCTAGTAGTTTTATTTCCAGTACCCATGGGTATTTCTTTAATTTCTTTGGCCGCTACTTTTTTCAATAGACTGTTGATAGCCTTAAGATTGGATTGTTTAGAGACCAAAGTGGAAAACCAATAACAATTTTCCGCATTTCTACGGCTCTCCCAAATCATATTCTGAATGAACTTTAGTTCACCACCTTTATACACCAATTCACTCTCAACCCCCGAAAAATTGAGCTTTGGTGTACTCATTTTCTTTCCTGATAAGTTTTTTACTTTCCTCCGCGTGCCTTTCTGAGCTTCCTCTAGTGAGGCATGAAAAGGAGGATTACAAATAGAAAGGTCTATTTTTTTCTCATTTTCTAATATATCCTGAAAAAATAAGTTCAGATTTTTTTGCAATCTAAGGTCTATTTTATCTTTAAGTGAAGCATTGTTACTACTGATTTTATAAGCAAACATTAATGATTTCGAATCAATATCCGAGCCAATGAAATTCCAATCATATTCCACAACCCCGATAATGGGATAAATACAACTTGCACCCACACCAACATCCAAGCAAGTAATTTTATTTCCAACGGGCATTCTCCCAAAATTACTTTCTCGCAGTACATCTGCCATATAGTGAAGGTAATCTGCCCTCCCGGGAATGGGCGGACACAAGTGCTCATCCGGAAACTCCCAGTATCCAATTTGGTAGTAATAACTTAGTAGTGCCCTGTTTAAAAGTTTTACTGCTATAGGGCTAGAAAAGTCTACTGAAGGTAAGCCTAATTTGTTCTTTTTAAGATGATGTTCCAATTCGGGTACGTCAAGCACAAGCGCCTCAATATCGTAAGGTGCTCTATTCTTATTACGGGTGTGCAACCTTGTTTTAATCTGCTTTTCTTGGTGTAAGGACATAATCAGGTTTTATTCCTAAAGGTTCAATTCGCTTTATAAATTGCGCCTTTACTTTGCAACAATACACATTTCATATCAATTTACGTGTTTCTATACCAATCCATAATCACTTCAGGAAATTCAACCCCGTCACTCCAATATGAATGGGTATGTAAATTTCCCTTAAACCATTGTGCCTGTTGCACAAGTTAGGGAAAAAGTCCGTTTTGATCATTGCCGATCGTGGAATCGATCGTAACTTTATGTATGCAGGGAAAAAAGGATTACCAAGAAAAGCTGTTCGCCCATTTCCAGTTGAGCGAGCGCATACCCAAGAACAATTTCTACAGGCGTTTGAAGGGTGCCGTCGATTTGGATTTCCTCTATCGGTTGACCAAGGGATATTATGGGGAGAGCGGCCAGAAGAGCATCGACCCGGTCGTTTTCTTCAAGCTGTGTTTGGTGGGCTATCTGGGGAACATCATCAGCGACCGCAAGCTTATCGACCATTGTTCGATGCGCTTGGACATCCTCTATTTTATCGGTTACAGTATCGACGAGGAACTTCCCTGGCACAGTACGATAAGCCGTACGCGGCAACTGTTCCCGGAGTCCGTCTTCGAGGAAACCTTCACAAGGGTATTGGCCCTGTGCGTTGAAAAGGGCATGGTCTCGGGCCATACCCGGGCGATCGACGGTGCACCGATGAAGGCCAATGCGAGCATGGATACCCTGGAGCTGAAAGTGCCCGAAGATTAACTGGACGAACACCTAAGAAAGGTACGTGCCCTCAGTTCGATGGACAGGTAGGAGACGCACAGAAAGTCCAAGAAGTTCAGCGTTACCTATTACTGTGGTGAGTACGAAAGGGACATAGCAAGGGTCGAAAGCCCGCAGGGCAGGTACATGAAGGGCAAGCGGCGAAGTACGGTCGAGCCCATGTTAGGCACGCTCACACAGTTCATGGGACTACGAAAGATAAATACCATCGGCCTCGCACAGGCGAACAAATGCATGCATCTTTCCGCTACGGCCTACAACTTGAAAAAGTACCTTAAGTTCGACCAAAAACGCTCGAAAAGCGGGGCGGGCCAACTCACTTTGGCCACTTTGTCGAAAAGCACCCTTGGGTTCCTCTTCGGGGCTCCGGACAAGCATCCGAAATTTAACCTTCACTAATGATGGAGACAATAAAAAAGCCCCGAAAAGGGGCTTATAATAATCCGTTTTCTTGCTGATCAGGGGTTTGTGCAACAGTTACCATTGTTGTAGTGCGTTATTATTCGGTTATTCGTTTTTTCAACTCCATTCGTTCGTGCAAAATTCTCGTAATTTCTATTGGTTTCACATTTGATTTTCGATAGAATATTATATGTCTGTTTGCTTTTAGTCCGAAAAGGTCAGATTTGATTCCGTCATAGTTTTTTCCGAGTTCTGGATTGTCAGCTATGCCTTGACAAATATCAAGAAGCATATCGTAATATCTGTCAGCTTGATTTTCAGACCAATTTTCGAGCGTATATTCCCAAATTCCGTTCAAGTCAGCTACGGCTTTATTGGTCAATTCGTATTTAGCCATTCTTTTTACGCTTAGCTTTTAATTCCTCAAGATTTTTTTTTGGGTCGAAATCGTGAGCAATTCCGCTATCAATTCCTTCTTGGATGGCATTTTTTAACGCGATTACTTGACTTTCTTCATTTTCCAAAAGTCGAAGTCCAGCTCTAATTACTTCGCTGACATTTTTGTATCGTCCAGCAGAAACTTGTGTTTGCACGAATTGGTCAAAATAATTTCCTAATGATATTGATGTGTTTTTCATTCCAATTCTAATTTATTCAAATATACCAAATTTTGGTAAATATTCAAATTTTTAGCTGTTGCTCGGAAATTACACCCAACGGGAGTTTGCGCAGCAACTCCGTTTGGATTAAAATTAATGAATCATTAAAACCTGTTATAAAATCCATGACATTAAGATAATAAATATCAGAATGTTATGGCCCTAGAAGCTTTTAGGGTAATCAACAAAGTTATTAAGAAAGGGTAGGTTTTTGCGCAGTCTGACGGTTGGGCTATGAGTAGTTGCGTGTGTTAACACTTAACTTTGCAAGTACATACCAAACTGAAAAATCCGCGAGTCCCGACACTTCGGGATTCAGAAGTAGGCGAGAACAAGCAATTACTTATAGCCATTGTGCCTGTTGCACAAGTTAACGAAAAAACTCGTTGCTGATCATTGCCGATCGTGGAATCGATCGTAACTTTATGTATGCAGGGAAAAAAGGATTACCAGGAAAAGCTGTTCGCGAGCTTCCAGCTCAGCGAACAGCTTTTCCTGGTAATCCTTTTTTCCCTGCATACATAAAGTTACGATCGATTCCACGATCGGCAATGATCAGCAACGAGTTTTTTCGTTAACTTGTACAACAGGCACAATGGCTATAAGTAATTGCTTGTTCTCGCCTACTTTGAAAATTCCTGCGGAATTTCCAACTTGATGTG
>NZ_MDGN01000049.1:0-31770 GCF_002742365.1 Maribacter sp. 4U21 | reverse complement strand
GTCGGTAGCCTATCTACGACTCACTACGGACCAAGAACCGACAACTCAATTTTTAGGTGGCCATAGCGACGGGGCACACCCCTTACCATTCCGAACAGGGAAGTTAAGACCGTTTGCGCCGATGGTACTGCTATACCAAGTGGGAGAGTAGGTAGCCGCCTTACTTCGAAACCCCCTTCACTATAAGTGAAGGGGGTTTTTTTATGCGAAAGATGTAGATTTATAGGTCTCTTCATCCATAAATGAAAGAATCTGTAAGGTAGAAGTGCTCTTAATTCACAAGTGTTAAAGTTTAACGTTTTCAGTATGAAAAAAAGCGATAACTCTTTTGTCTTAATTCTTGAATATGACCTCATTATAATTGGAAGAGGCCAAATACTCGTTTTTGAGATTTCTAAGGAATTCCGATACGACCGGTCGGGAGACCGATTCAGGTTCTAAACAATCATGTTCCGTATCACTATACACCTCTATTGCTATATACCAATTACCTTGTCTTGTCTCGTAAAGCCATCCATAACGGGATTTATTTCTGCATTTTGTAAAATAGCATCAACTGCTAAAGGTATTAGATTAATGGTTTTGTTTGGGATATCAACTTCATAAAATGAGAAAAAGTATTGGTTGTTGGCTATGGAGAATGGTATGTCCTCATATACATCTATGTAGTCTAGCTGAAATTTGGTATTGACATAATTATAGAATTCATTAACATCTTTAGGGTCTTCAAATACAAACATTTGTCGCTTTGGTAGGCTTCTTTTAAACTTTTTGCCTTTGGTTAGCTGGTAGTCTTCTATTTTTGGGGCTATACGTATAGGAATGCAAGATTGAAGGATTACTATGACCAACATACCAATCATACTTTTCTTCATATCATTAGCTTTAAATACCAACATATTCCGATCAATAACCGTACCGATTTATCCGTATGGGCCATATTGAAGTTGGTTATAGTATTTTTTAGTTGAAATTCCATTATTTATGAATACAAGATTGGTTTGGTTATTACTTAACACCATTCTTTTGATTGTGTGTGAAGCTAAGAAAACAACGGTAGAAACAAATCCGAATATCGTTTTTATACTCGTAGACGATTTGGGATATATTGACTTTGGTTATACGGGAAGCTCTTTTTATGAAACTCCAAATATTGATCAACTGGCGAAGGAAGGTGTTATATTCACACAGGGGTATGCAACGAGCAGAGTTTGCAGTCCTTCCAGAGCAAGTATTATGACAGGGAAATTTACAGTTAGACATGGGATAACGGATTGGATTGGAGCCAAGTCCGGTTCGGATTGGCGTACACTACAGCGCCATGATAAGTTACTGCCGGCCGAGTATGTACGTCAGTTGCCATCAAGGGATACAACGCTCGCAGAAGCTCTACAGCTGGCCGGATATAAAACTTTTTTCGCTGGAAAGTGGCACTTAGGTGAAGAAGGTTCTTATCCAGAGGACCATGGATTTGATATTAATAAGGGAGGATGGTCCAAGGGAAGTCCAATAGGAGGGTACTTTTCACCTTGGAACAATCCTAAATTGGAAAACCAGGACAATGGAGAAAATCTTTCCATAAGACTAGCTCGTGAAACAGCAAGTTTCATAAGCGCAGAAAAGGATACTCCCTTTCTAGCTTTTTTATCTTTCTACGCGGTTCACGAGCCTGTTCAAACAGATGAGACAAGATGGAGTAAGTATAGGAATAAAGCAGCGAAACTGGGAATAGCTAAAAATGGTTTCGAAATGGAGAGCGTACTTACCATTAGGCGATTACAGGATAATCCCGTTTATGCAGGTTTGGTGGAAAGTATGGACGAAGCGGTAGGAATTGTGTTGCAGTCATTAAGGGATAACAACCTTGAAGAAAATACCATTGTCGTTTTTACTTCGGACAATGGAGGTGTGGCATCAGGTGATGCTTTTTCGACTTCGAATGCGCCCCTAAGAGGAGGCAAGGGTTATCAATGGGAAGGTGGAATAAGAGAACCTCTGGTTATTAAAGTTCCATGGCTTGAGAATACTATCCAAAAGATTGATATATCTGTTACGGGAGCTGATTTCTACCCTACTCTTTTGGATTTGGTAGGAGCTAATCTTTTGCCTAGACAACATACAGATGGCATTAGCCTGAAACCACTATTAGAAGGGCAACAAATTGAAGTAAAAAGGCCTTTGTATTGGCATTATCCTCACTATGGCAATCAGGGGGGAGACCCTTCATCCATAATTCTTGAAGGCCATTGGAAATTGATATAGTATTGGGAG
Source organism: Maribacter sp. 4U21 (assembly GCF_002742365.1). Taxonomy (NCBI): domain Bacteria; kingdom Pseudomonadati; phylum Bacteroidota; class Flavobacteriia; order Flavobacteriales; family Flavobacteriaceae; genus Maribacter; species Maribacter sp. 4U21. Next base: position 29,499 of record NZ_MDGN01000049.1, on the reverse strand, counting down.
AACGATGTTTGTGAATTGTACAACCTCCTAGAGGACCCTAGAGAGCAACATAATGTGGCGCCCTTACATCCGGACATAACTAGAGAAAAGACAGATAAATTATTAAACTGGCTTAGCGCCATAGGTGCTCGTTATCCTAAGAAAGATACCTTATTTAATCGGCAAAAATACCAAGCAAGATTACAAACGCTAATAAATGAAAAATTACTAACTCTTGAAAGGGAAAGGCAAGTCATGCTATCAAAGGGCTATGAACCCGATGCTAACTGGTGGGGAAGCAAAGTGACCAAAGATTAAATCCTTGGTAAATCTCCTTCACCTTTTAGCGGAAGTTTAGACTCACCCATTAGAAAGGAGTCTACATGATGCGCAGCTTGTCTACCTTCTGAAATTGCCCAAACGATTAAAGACTGTCCTCTCCTTTGGTCACCCGCCACAAAAATACCTGGCACGTTTGTTCGGTAGTCAGATTCCGATGCTTTAACATTGGTTCTTGCATCTAATTCTAATCCCAACTGTTCTGCCACCGTTTTTTCCGATCCGGTGAAACCTAATGCCAATAAAGCCAGTTCACACTTCCATTCCTTTTCGGTTCCTTCCACCTCCTTTAATTCCGGTCGCTGTCCAGGCTTTTTTATCCACTCTACCTCTGACGTTACTAATCCTGTTAAATTTCCTTCGCTATCGCCTACGAACCGCTTCGTAGAAATACTAAAGAAACGTTCGGCCCCTTCCTTGTGAGAAGAGCTTGTTCTAAGGCGCATGGGCCAAAATGGCCAAGGTTGGTCTTCTGGTCTATCCGTTGTAGCCATTGGCATAATTTCAAAATTCGAGACAGAAGCGGCCCCATGCCTAAAGGATGTTCCAATACAATCGGATCCGGTATCGCCACCGCCAATGACAATTACATCCTTGTCCGTAGCCTTGATCTCATTGCCCAAATCCTTAATGCCGTCTACTCTCTTATTGTTTTGGCCTAAGAAATCCATAGCCTGTACAACACCTTTTAGGTCGGCCCCTTCTATAGGAAGTTTTCTTCTTACCGTAGCTCCGCCAGAGAGGACTATAGCGTCAAAATCATTTTTAAGCTCATCCGCCTCTATATCAATACCAACATGAACCCCGCAATTAAATACGATACCTTCCTCTTCTAGAACTTTTAATCGACGGTCTATAACCTGTTTTTCCATTTTAAAATCAGGTATTCCATATCTTAAAAGTCCTCCTGCTTTTTGATCACGTTCAAAAACGGTTACGGTATGCCCAGCTCTGTTAAGTTGTTGTGCAGCGGCAAGTCCCGCCGGTCCCGAGCCAACTACTGCTATTTTTTTACCTGTTCTTGTTAGTGGTGGTTTGGCCGTAATCCATCCCTTTTTAAAAGCGGCCTCGACAATGTTTTTTTCAATATTTTCTATGGAAACAGGGTCTTCGTTTATTCCCAAAACGCAGGCTTCCTCGCATGGCGCCGGACATAAACGACCCGTAAACTCGGGAAAATTGTTGGTGGAGTGTAGAATTTCACTGGCTTTTTCCCATTTTCCTCGATATACGGCGTCATTAAAATCAGGAATTAAATTTCCTAAAGGACAGCCACTATGACAAAAAGGAATTCCGCAATCCATGCATCTAGCCCCTTGATCTTTTAGTTCTTTTTCTTTTAAGGGTACGGTAAATTCCTTATAGTTTTTTATGCGCTCCTCTACTGGTTTGTAAGCTTCTACTTTTCTATCGAATTCCAAAAATCCTGTTATCTTTCCCATCTCCTTTTTCGATTTATATCGTTTGTAATTTTTCTTTTTCCAACCTAATCAACGCTTGTTTATACTCTTCCGGTAAAACCTTTATGAATTTAGGTAAGTATGCCTCCCAATTTTCTAATATTCTTTGTGCCAGTGGGCTTAGTGTGGAATTATAATGACTTTCAATCAGGTCTTTTAACTGTTTGATGTCATTATCTTCAGAAACCTCCAATAGATTTAGTGCTTCTGAATTACAGCGTTGCTTAAATGTTTTATTCTCATCTAGAACGTAGGCTATACCGCCGCTCATACCTGCACCAAAATTACGGCCTACTTCCCCTAGGATTACCGCAATACCACCGGTCATATATTCACATCCATGATCTCCAATACCCTCAACTACCGCCTTGGCACCAGAATTCCGAACACAAAAACGTTCCCCTGCCTTTCCGTTAATATAGGCTCTACCTGCTGTGGCACCATAAAGCGTCACGTTTCCTGTTATAACGTTGTCCTCGGGGATTATGGTTGAATTTTCTGGAACTTTAATCACCAATTTAGCGCCTGATAATCCTTTCCCGAGATAGTCATTCGTATTTCCATTGACAATCATCGTAAGTCCTCTTGTAGCAAATGCCCCGAAGCTTTGACCAGCAGAGCCTGTAAAGTTCAATTTTAGCGTATTGATGGGTAGCCCTTGTGCGCCGTAAACTTTGGATATTTCATTGCTTACGATAGCACCTACGGCCCTATCCGTATTGCAGATTGGAAAGTCTAGCGAAAGTTTTTCCTTTCTGAACAATGATGGGTTCGCTTTTGCGATAATATCGAATTCTATTGATTTATTGACGTCGTGTTGTTGTTTTTGGGTGTTGTAAAATTTTGTTCCCGCAGGCACCTCTACCTGGTGTAAAATTGGAGTAAGGTCTATTCCTGCAGCTTTATAATGTTCAATAGCTTTTTTACGGTCTAATTTTTGAACTTGGCCAACCATTTCGTTAACTGTTCTAAAACCAAGCTCCGCCATGATTTCCCGTAGCTCTTGAGCTACAAAATACATGTAGTTTACAACGTGTTCCGGTTTTCCCTTGAATTTTTTTCTTAGTTCAGGGTTCTGCGTAGCAATCCCGACCGGGCATGTGTTTAAATGGCAAACACGCATCATTATGCACCCCGAAGCTACCAAAGGCGCAGTGGCAAAACCAAATTCTTCGGCACCTAAGAGACACGCTATGGCGACATCTCTCCCCGTTTTTAACTGACCGTCACATTCTAGGACTATCCTATTCCTAAGGTCGTTCATGACCAGAGTCTGCTGTGCCTCCGCAATACCAAGCTCCCATGGGAGTCCGGCGTGTTTTAATGATGTTAAGGGCGATGCGCCGGTACCGCCATCAAATCCAGAAACTAAGACTACATCGGCCTTAGCTTTAGCAACTCCTGCCGCTACGGTACCAACACCCACTTCCGAAACCAATTTCACATTGATTCTAGCTTCTCTATTGGCCGATTTTAGGTCATATATTAATTGAGATAAATCCTCTATGGAATAAATATCGTGGTGGGGTGGTGGTGAGATAAGACCAACCCACGGTGTAGAGTTTCTTGTTTTAGCAATGGCCGGATTTACCTTAGGTCCCGGTAATTGTCCACCCTCACCAGGTTTGGCACCTTGGGCCATTTTAATCTGTATTTCGGTAGCGTTTGTGAGATAGTTGGAGGTAACACCGAACCTACCTGAAGCTATTTGCTTTATGGCACTGTTTCTCCAATCACCTGTTGCATTTTTATAAAAGCGTTTTTCATCTTCACCACCTTCGCCCGAATTACTTTTACCACCAATACGGTTCATGGCAATGGCTAGATTTTCGTGCGCTTCTTGGCTAATAGAACCGTAGGACATAGCGCCTGTTTTGAAACGTTTTACGATTTCGGTCCATGGTTCTACATCTTCCAAGGGAATGGGGTCGTAATTGGAGAATTCAAAAAGACCTCGTATGGTCATAAGGTTTTGAGATTGCTCGTTGACCATTTTAGAGAACTCCTTGTACGTATTGGGTTCATTACCCCTAACCGCTTTTTGAAGTTTTGCTATACTTAATGGATTGAACATGTGTTTCTCACCATCACGTCTCCAACGGTATTCACCACCAATTTCTAAATCTAGGTTGGCCGCTACTTCGGTATCCTCAAAAGCATTTTGATGTCTTTTCGCGATTTCTTTTTCAATCTCATAAAGCCCTATACCCTGTATTCTCGTAGGAGTATTCGGAAAATATTTTTCCACTACTTTGGTGTTGATACCAATGCATTCAAAAAGTTGAGAACCGCGATAAGAATTAAGGGTTGATATCCCTATTTTATTCATCACTTTAAGGATGCCTTTGCCAACTGCTTTATTGTAGTTCTTTATTGCCTCATCGAACGTGAATTCGGTAATGTCCAGTTCTTCAATTTGTTCCCCAATGATTTCATTTACCAAATAAGGGTTGACCGCACTTGCTCCAAAACCGAATAATAGAGCAAAATGATGTACTTCGCGCGGTTCTGCGGATTCTATTATGATACTGAGTTTAGAACGTTTTCCTAATTTCTGAAGACCGCTGTTCACAAAAGAACAGGCTAGTAAAGCTGGTATTGGAGCGCTGTCTTTATCTACGTTTCTATCTGATAGAATAATGATATTAGTTCCATTATCTACAGCTTTAGAGGCTTTGTTTAAAATAGCATTTAAAGCATCTTCTAGTCCATTATGACCCTTATTTATTTCATATAATATAGGAATAGATTCTACTTGATAGTCCGGACTAACGTCATAATTTTTGATTTTATCTAAATCCTCTTTTGATATTACCGGATTTTGAATTTTAAGCTTTCTACAATGCAATTCCGAAAATTCGAAGATATTACGGTCACTTCCCAAGGTAAGACTTATGTCCGTAATAAGTTCTTCACGAATACCGTCTAAAGGAGGATTGGTAACTTGTGCGAATAGCTGCTTAAAATAGTTATAAATGAGTTGTGGACGTTGCGATAAAACTGCAATGGGCGTATCCGACCCCATAGAACCTATAGGCTCTTTTGCTGTTTTTCCCATAGGAAGAATAATGGTATTTATATCTTCTAGGGTATATCCAAAAACGGATTTTCTCTTTTCAAGAGGTGCTTCTCCTAAGAACAAAGGACAATCGTTATATGGAATGTCTTTAAGGTGAACCAGATTGGTGTCTAACCAATCTTGATAAGGATGTTTTTTGGCAATGTTTTCTTTTATCTCTTCATCATTGATGATTCGTCCTTCTTCCATATTCACCAGGAACATTTTTCCAGGCTCTAGTCTACCGTGAAATTCTACATTCTCAGGCGCAATTTCTACCACACCTGTCTCGGAAGACATCACCACGTAATCGTCCTTGGTAACAGAGTATCTTGAGGGGCGTAGTCCGTTCCTGTCCAGTACGGCACCAATATAATTACCGTCTGTGAAAGGAATGGAAGCTGGTCCGTCCCAAGGCTCCATCATACAAGAATGGTATTCATAGAATGCCTTCTTGGCAGCGGACATTTCGTCATTCTTTTCCCAAGCTTCGGGCACAAGAATCATCATTACTTCTGGTAGTGAACGCCCGGTCATAAGTAAGAGCTCTACAACCATATCCATGGTGGCCGAATCAGATTTTCCAGGTAATATTATAGGAAGCACATTCTTTATCTCATCTCCGAATAAATCACTCTCCAATAACTCCTCTCTGGATAACATCCTTGAAACATTACCTCTGAGGGTATTGATTTCTCCATTGTGACACATATATCGGAACGGTTGCGCCAAGTCCCATGTCGGGAAGGTGTTCGTTGAAAATCTTTGATGCACCAATGCTAATCTCGTTACTACCCTAGAATCTAACAGGTCGGTATAATATAGACTGATATCATGAGGCATCAGTAAGCCTTTGAAAATTATAATTTTGGTCGATAGGCTGGGGACGTAAAAGAATTTGCTTTCAGAAAGCTTGGACTTGATAATGGTGTGCTCTGTCGTTTTTCTTGCAACGAAGAGTTTTAAGTTAAAATCGAAATAGGATTGTTCCTTATTCTCTTTGGTTACGAAAAGTTGCTTTACAAAAGGCTCTGTTTCAGCAGCTATTCTTCCGGGAATGGAACGGTTTACAGGAACATCTCTCCAACCTAAAAGTTGTAATCCTTGCTTTTTTATGTTTTCCTCAAAAATAGAAATACAAAAGTCACGCTGATTTTCTTTTCTTGGAAAGAAGACGTTGCTCACCGCATATTCCCCTGGCGCTGGCAATTCAAAGTCGCAAACATCTTGGAAAAAGTCATGTGGAATATCAATTAGAATTCCTGCTCCATCGCCAGTTTTTCCGTCCGCACTTACGGCACCTCTATGCTCTAACCGGTCTAATATCTCTAGGGCCTTATGAATAATGTCGTTAGACTTTTTTCCTTTAAGACTGCAGATAAAACCTGCTCCACAATTGTCATGTTCAAATTCCGGTAAATATAGTCCTTGCTTTTCCAGTCTCATAGTTTATGGTATTTTTTCAAAAATATCATTTTATGTGAAAAATATTCATCATTTTAATCCAAATAGATAATTATATTCAACGTTTAGGAAAAAACGTTAAAAAATATTGAATAACATATTTTTCGCATGCTCAATTTATCAGATTGATAAATTTAGAAGATAAAAGCGACGCGCCCTATCTTTTAGCGGGTGTAGTTCGTTATATTAAATGATTGTAACAAAATCACCCTCAATTATGAGGGTGATAACGCTTTTACTGAATAGAAAATGATATTTAGGTCTAAATAAATAGGGGGTATCGTTTGAAATAAGGATTTATCCTTTCAGGATACTTCTCGAAATAACGATTTTTTGTATTTCTGAAGTGCCTTCATAAATCTGGGTTATTTTAGCATCTCTCATTAAACGTTCTACATGGTAATCCTTCACAAACCCGTTCCCACCATGTATTTGGACTGCTTCAACTGTAGTCTCCATCGCAACTTGCGATGCGTATAATTTGGCCATTGCTCCAGATAAATCATAGTTATTGCCGTTGTCCTTATCCCATGCAGCCTTGTACACCAAGTGTCTTGCCGCTTCTATTTGTGTATGCATATCGGCTAACTTAAAAGCAATTGCCTGGTGATTACTTATTTCAGTTCCAAATGCTTTTCGTTCTTTGGAATATTTTAAGGCCAATTCATAAGCCCCTGCTGCAATACCCAATGCTTGGGCTGCAATTCCTATTCTGCCACCTGCCAAGGTTTTCATTGCGAACTTAAAGCCAAAACCATCTTCGCCGATTCTGTTTTCCTTTGGAACTTTTACATCATTAAATATTAAGGAATGTGTGTCGCTTCCACGAATACCCAATTTATTCTCTTTAGGACCTATTTCAAATCCTTCGGCACCTTTTTCAACAATAAGGGCATTTATCCCTTTATGTCTTTTGTCTTTATCGGTTTGGGCTATAACAAGATATACTTCGGCAGAACTACCATTTGTAATCCAGTTTTTAGTTCCATTAATAACGTAATGGTCTCCTTTGTCCAAAGCAGTGGTCTTTTGTGAAGTGGCGTCACTTCCTGCCTCTGGTTCCGAAAGGCAAAACGCACCGATGATTTCTCCTGTAGAAAGTTTGGTAAGGTATTTTTCTTTCTGTTCTTCCGTGCCATAGGTCTCAAGACCCCAGCAGACCAACGAATTATTTACGGATACAATAACAGATGATGAAGCATCGACTTTAGAAAGCTCTTCCATGACCAGGACATAGGATAGGGTGTCTAGTCCGCTACCGCCATATTTAGGATCTACCATCATCCCTAAAAATCCAAGCTCCCCCATTTTCCTAACTTCTTCTTTAGGAAATCGTTGCTCTTCATCTCTTTCGATTACTTCGGGAAACAAATCGTTCTGGGCAAAATCTCTTGCTGCCTGTTGTATTAATTGTTGTTCTTCAGTTAAGGAAAAATCCATGTTTCAAGGTGATTTTATTGAGATAACAAATATACGTGGATTCCTTGTATTATTTAAAGAATATGAGAGTCAAAAGGAGTTGGTTTGTGTATTGGGGCGCACTAGTTAAATTGTCGTTAGTCTTTATAATATGGATTAATTTCGTTTCATGTGAACTTCTAAAAGTTTGACTTTCAGTAAACTTCGTTTTTATATGGTAAGGAGTATGGAATGAAAGACATTTTTAAATATCTTTAAGGAATTTCAATTTTTATAAATTGATTGTATTTTCACACTTCCAAAGAATAGAACATTAAAACCAACTCATAATGGAAACCATAATTATTATAGTCTTTTTGGCGGGTTATTTAGCCATTACCTTAGAGCACAATCTTAAAATAGACAAATTAATACCAGCATTGGCAATGATGGCCATTTTATGGGCGATTATCGCATTAAATCACATGTCTGTTTTTGAAGTTAATTCCGAGTTAAGGGAGTTGGAACCCAGCCATATAGACGAAATACTATTACATCATCTTGGTAAGACCGCAGAAATTTTGGTGTTCTTGCTAGGTGCCATGACTATAGTGGAAATCATAGATTATTTTGATGGCTTTGCTACCATTAAAGGTTTTATAAGGACACGAAGTAAAAAGAAGCTTCTCTGGTTGTTCTGTATTCTTGCTTTTATTCTGTCAGCAATAATCGATAATCTTACGGCTACAATTGTTCTTATAACTATTTTACAAAAGGTAATAAACGACAGAAATACTAGACTTTGGTTTGCTGGTATGATAATTATTGCGGCCAATGCAGGGGGGGCTTGGTCTCCAATTGGGGACGTTACAACAACAATGTTATGGATTGCCGACAAGGTTTCGGCCGGTCAATTGGTCGTACATGTGCTCATACCTTCTATAATATGTATGGTAGTACCTACACTTATAGCTGGAAATAATAAAGCTTTCAGCGGTTTGATAGAAGGGGATTTTGAAGAAGAAGCTCCGAAATCAAAGTACGGTTCTACTATGCTTTATTTGGGATTGGGAGCTATTGTTTTTGTTCCTTTCTTCAAGACCATAACGCATTTACCACCTTACGTAGGTATGATGCTTTCTTTAGCGGTCGTGGCTACTTTTGCCGAGATATACAGTAATAAAAAGTTTAGTATTTCCAGTGTAGATGGTGATGAGCATAGTGAAGGTGGGCATCATAGTCCTGTACATCACTCCTTGTCCAAAATAGAACTACCAAGTATTCTTTTCTTTTTGGGAATACTATTGGCCGTTGCCGCTTTGGAATCACTAGGTATGTTGTTCCATTATGCAGAGAGTTTAAGGGAAGCTATTCCCAATACTGATATTGTGGTAATGCTGTTCGGTGTAGGTTCGGCGGTTATAGACAATGTTCCTTTGGTGGCCGCAAGTTTGGGTATGTTCGGTGAACCAATGGATAATCCTTTGTGGCATTTTATAGCCTACTCCGCTGGTACAGGGGGCAGCATGCTCATTATAGGTTCTGCGGCCGGGGTGGTAGCTATGGGAATGGAAAAAATTGATTTCTTCTGGTATCTGAAAAAGATAGCTTGGCTGGCATTCGTAGGTTTTATTAGTGGTGCAGCTGCTTTTATTTTATTACGAGATTTTGTCCTGCATGGATAATTTTATCGATAAAACACCGTTATTAAGGCAAATTTGATAATCAAGAACACTATGTTATTATTTCAAGATTTGGCTCAAGGCGTTTCCACCGAAAAAGTACTATCTGAAGAAAAGACACTATCTGTAATGGATTTGGTGTTTAACGGAGGAACGGGAAGTGTAGTTATAATTACCGTCCTTTTTCTTATGTTAGGCGTGGCATTATATATCTATTTTGAGCGTTTATTAGCGGTTAATGCCGCTTCCAAAATCGATAAAAATTTCATGAACCAGATTCGGGATCATGTAACTACCGGTAAGCTGGAAGCAGCAAAAATTTTATGTGCTCAGACAGATTCTCCTGTGGCAAGGTTAACTGAAAAGGGTATCTCTAGAATCGGAAAACCTTTAGATGATATAAATACGGCCATAGAAAATGCAGGAACTTTAGAGGTCTACAAACTAGAGAAAAATGTTAGTGTATTAGCCACGGTAGCAGGAGCCGCACCCATGATTGGTTTTCTTGGAACTGTAATTGGTATGATATTGGCTTTTCATGAAATGGCAAGTAGTGGAGGACAGGCAGAAATGGGTTCGTTGGCGTCAGGAATTTATACGGCGATGACTACAACGGTAGCCGGTTTAATCGTTGGTATTATAGCTTATATGGGTTATAATCACTTGGTGAACAGAACTGATAAGGTTGTGCACAAGATGGAGGCCAATGCTGTTGAGTTTTTGGATTTATTGAACGAACCACTTTAATTTTTCATTATGAAATTGAAAGGAAGAAATAAGGTGAGTCCAGACTTTAGTATGTCCTCAATGACGGATATCGTTTTTCTGTTATTGATATTTTTCATGCTCACTGCAAATTCGCCCAACGCATTGGATTTATTGTTGCCAAAAGCGAAAGGAAAGTCTACCAACACACAAAACGTTTCCGTAAGCATAGATAAACACTTACAGTACTTTGTGAACAACCAGAGAATAAACGGAGAATACATTGAAATTGAATTAAAAAAAGCACTTGAAGGTCAAGAAAAACCTACTATTATTCTACGAGCAGAAGAAAACGTTGCCATTAAAGAAGCGGTCAACGTTATGGATATTGCCAACAGGAATAATTACAAGGTCATTTTGGCGGTGCGGCCTAACTAAATGGCATTTTTAGATACGAGACACAAAAAGAAATCCTTTACACTTACAACACTGTTGTTAAGTGTTTTGTTGTTGGTTTTATTCTACATTGGTCTAACCTATATGGACCCGCCCATTGAAAACGGAATATCCGTAAATTTTGGCACCACTGATTTTGGAAGTGGCACCGTACAACCTAAGAAAAAAATACGTAGAGAACCGCTGGACATGCCTCTTGTTAAACCTACCGAACAAGAAGAGGTGATTGAGGAAGTGGTCGAGGAAGAAGTGGTAGAAGAAGAACCCGAAAAAGTTGTAGAAAAAGGAGCTCCCGCCGAAAAGTTGTTGACCAAAGAAAGCGAGGAAGCTATTAGGATAAAACAGGCGCAAGAAGCCAAGAAGAAAGCCGAGGACGCCGCAAGGGCGGAGAAGAAAAGAGCTGAGGATAAAATAAAACGTGAGAAGGCCAAGGCTGCTAAAATTGCACAACAAAAAAAGGATGCGGAAGAGCGTGCTCGAAAGAAACAGGAGGCCAAAAAGAAAAAGTTGGATGAATTGATGGGTGGTCTCAATAAATCGGACGGTACTGCAAGTGGTAGCGAAGGTGATGATAACAGGTCAGGAGATAAAGGAAGTCCTGATGGTGATCCTTATGCCACTAGTTATTATGGAGCGCCAGGTTCTGGAAGCGGAACAGGCGGGTATGGTCTTAATGGGAGGTCACTGGTAAATAAAGGTAAAGTTCCTCAGGAGTGTAATGAATCTGGAAGGGTGGTCGTAAAAATCGTCGTTGATAGAAACGGTAAGGTCATTAGTGCAACTCCTGGCGTTCGCGGTACGACCAATAATAGTGCTTGTCTTTTGGAACCGGCAAGGAAAACAGCTTTTATGCATAAATGGAATTTAGATGCTAACGCTCCTAGTCAGCAAGTAGGTTTTGTGGTCGTAAACTTTAAATTAGGAGAGTGACCTACAGGCAGACTCTTGATTGGATGTTCGCACAACTTCCAATGTATCAGCAAAAAGGAAAAAAAGCTTATAATTCCAAACTAGAAGGAATCTTAGCATTTGCTTCGTACTTAAACAGCCCTCAAAATCACTTTAAGAGTATACACGTCGCCGGGACTAATGGCAAAGGTTCCAGTAGTCATATGTTAGCCTCGATTTTGCAGGAAGCAGGGTATAAAGTTGGACTGTATACCTCTCCCCATCTTAAGGACTTTAGAGAGAGAATTCGCATAAACGGAAAGCCGATAAGTAAAACCAAAGTAGTAGAATTCATAGCTGCTCACAAATCATTCTTAGAAAATCAACAGCTATCGTTCTTTGAGTTGACCGTTGGTATGGCTTTTGATTGTTTTTTAGAGAAAGAGGTAGATATCGCTATAATAGAGGTAGGTTTAGGAGGTAGATTAGATTCAACGAATATAATTACCCCGGAGGTTAGCTTAATAACGAACATTGGATATGACCATACAGATGTACTGGGCAATACGCTTCCGGAGATCGCTTTTGAGAAAGCCGGAATTATCAAAAAAGGAGTGCCTGTCGTTGTTAGTGAACATCAACCAGAAACGGCACAGGTATTCCATGATAAATCCAAAGAATGTAAGACTACTTTGGTCTTTGCGAGTCAAGGACATTATTCACCTTGTAAAACGGATTTATTAGGTGACTACCAAAATAAAAATATTAAGGGAGTTCTTGCAACTCTTCAGGCTCTTAAAGGGTTTTCCATAAGGAAGATTCATATTAAAGAAGGTCTTTTAAAGGTTTCGGATAACACGGGCTTAATGGGCAGATGGCAGGAGTTGGGCGAGAATCCTAAAATTATATGTGATACGGCGCATAATAAGGAAGGCTTAACGTTAGTTCTAAAGCAATTGAAAGAAGAAAAATATTCAAGATTACATGTTGTTCTGGGATTCGTGAAAGAAAAGGATCTAGAGGGTATCCTTTCGCTATTTCCAGAGGAGGCCGAGTATTATTTTTGTAAACCTAATATTGAAAGAGGTCTGGAGGCTAATACACTACAAGATAAGGCAGTAGCTTTTAACTTGAAAGGGTCTATATATTCTAGTGTTAGAGAGGCGTACAATAGCGCAAAGTCTAATGCCTTGGCACCGGATTTCATATATATCGGAGGCAGTACTTTTGTGGTTGCAGAAGTACTTTAATTTTTTGCGATTTTTCTTTTGGACTTATTAAAAGAATTCTATATTTGCACCCCGTTTAGGGCTCTTAGCTCAGTTGGTTCAGAGCACCTGCCTTACAAGCAGGGGGTCACTGGTTCGAATCCAGTAGGGCCCACGAGTAATAAAAGCTTCGACGCGATTTTCGTTTCGAGGCTTTTTTTTTGCCTTATAATAACAGTTTATGAATTCTGATAGTAGAATTCAGTTGCTCCATTTCTTAAATATTGTTTTACAACATATTCATAAAAATCACTTCAAGTAAATCAGGCTAAATCCAAAACGCTTTAAAACAAAGTTCACATCTGATAATTGTAGAACCAAGTTCTTGCCTTGGTGTATGAACAAAAGCTGGTTTGGAGAATTTCAATTTTAACAGGTAAAAACACGGGATAAAAAGTTTTATTTTCTTATATCATTAATCGGTAAAGCTGATGTTGAGATAGCGCTATTTTCAATTCGTGTAAGAGAATTACAATAAGGTTAATATGAATTCGAAAAAATAGGATTTCACTTTTTGAAGTTGAACCTAATTAATTTGCATTTCATCGAATAAGTTAATAAAATTTAGTAAAGGCGTTCGTTCTATTTCTTTTTTTTCTTAATCTTGGTTATTATTTTTTATGTATGGTTGGTCGCTTAGACCGATTCTTTCCCCCCGTAATTAAATATGTAATTCGTACCCCACATACGAACCTGAACATACCTACCCATTTGCTTTGGTTATTTAACCAAACAAATTTGAATGACACAAAATTACTTTAGTAGAAATTTACCATTTCTACCTTCTAAAAATTCGTATACACAAATATCATCAAACGATATTTTAAATTCTAAGGGCGGTGCCAATTCTGGTACTAGTCCATTTTCTCTTGTACATAGTTTTAATACATTATCCGTTATGAAAAATTTTACGCTTCTATCCATTATTTTCTTCTTTACCACAGTTGCGTTTGCACAAACGCCTTGTGGTACCATCAGTCTTTTGGATTGTGACCAAGTAAAAGTTAGTCTTCCATTTAACTTAAACTTTAATGGTACCGATGGTGGTTTACTTTCTACCGGCTTCACGATCGTAGATCCGCCGTCATCACCATTAGTTGATGATGAGGCAAATAATGATGCTACCGTTACTGGACTAATAGTATCTAATTTGGAAACTAACGGGGGTTTATTAAATGTAACGGCAACTAAGGGGATAAATTTTCGGCAACCCTCAGGGGGACTACGTAGTAACAATACCAATTCCCAAATGAACGCCTTGGGGGTTGGATTTGCGGCTTCCACCAATATAATCAATATCGAGGCTACCTTGGCCCAACCTAATTTTGATACCTCTACCCCTGATAATCGAGCGCAACAAGCAGGGATTTGGGTAGGTTTAAATGAGAACAACTTTGTTAAACTAGTTGCCGTGAATAGAAATGGGACTAATCAGAGTTTTCAATTGGCACTTGAACAATCTGTTGACGCATTACCGGGGGCAAATCAGAATCTTACGATTGAGGAACTGAATACTGCGGATAATATATCAGCATCAGGAGCCACGATCACCTTACGATTATCCATAGACCCATCTACCAATTCTGTAACAGGGTTCTATTCCTTGGATGGGGCAACCGAAGTGCAAGTCATCGGTGCTACAAATGCTTTAATCATGCCAGCATCATTTCTAGCAGGTGTAGATCATGACAATAGCACTATAACACAAGCGTTGACCTATGCAGGTATTATGACTTCATCACGGAATTCTACAGGGGGTTCCTTAGAGATTGCTTACGAGAATTTTTCTGTAATTGAAGATGTTCCGGTTCCACCAGCCACGGTAACAGCTCCTTATCGGGTGAATGTTGCGGGGAGCGATTATATGTTCAATGGTAATCTATTTCAAGCGGAGGATATTTCATATGTTGCAGGAACTTCAACTACTAGTACAAATCCCTACACCGTGGTTGGTGGAAATGGGGATTTATATATCCCCAGGAGGCTCGGAGCAGATTTCGGATATGCCTTTCCGATTGCAAACGGTACTTATACGATTGCCTTGCACATGGTTGAAAACCTTAGGACAGCACAGAATACAAGAATTTTTGATGTCATTATCGAAGATGATGTAGTAATTGATGATATCGACCTTTTTGTTACCGCTGGTGAAAAAACACCTTATATTGAGTCCTTTGATGTTACGGTGTCTGATGGTGAACTCAATATTGACTTTTTGGCCACCGTTGATGAGGGAATTGTCATGGCTATTGAGATTTTACCTGTTGCTTTAAGCGATGCTACAGAGATACTTACTTTCGCTATTACCGGAGAAACAGCTCCAGCGAGTATAGATACAGGAGCAGGAACCATTAGTATAGAAGTAGAAAATGGTACCGGACTCACTGGTTTAGCACCTACGATTACCCTCTCCGATGGGGCAACAATTAATCCCATGGAGGGAATAAATACGGATTTGGATGATGGTTTGGCGATTTACACGGTAACTGCGGAAGATGAAACAACAGAGCAGCAATGGACTGTAACCGTCACAGAAGAAATTATTACCACACTTCCTCCGGTGCTTTCCGAAGAGACTTTTGAAATTTCCGAGTTGGCGGCTATAGGCGATGCAGTAGGTACCGTTGCGGCTACGGATCCGGATACGGATGTAGCTGAGCTCACCTATACTATTACTGCAGGGAACGGTGAAGGTGACTTTGCCATAGATCCTGTTACCGGAGAGATTACCACAGTGAACCTACTGGATTTTGCGGTGACTCCGCAATATGTCCTTACGGTCGAGGTAAGTGACGGGGAGAACCAGGCCAGTGCCGAAGTGACCATTGACCTTATCGATGTTTGTAATCCACTAAGTATTCTTCCATGTGACGAGGTAGTGGTGAGTTTACCTGTAAACTTAGACTTCTCCGCTCCCGTCGCCAATACAATATCGGATATTGTGGATTCTGGAACAGGCTTTACCGCGGTTTTAGAAAATTCGGAGGCAAGAAGAGCCGGTGATATCGCCATTTCTGATACCAGAGTCAATGGCTACGAGCCATCCTTACTTACTTTAGGTAGTGGAACTTTGGCGATTTTATCCCAAGGAGGTATTGCCTATTTAGATCCTCCGGCCAGTAATAACAATAACAATCAAATTAATACGCTAGGGGTAGGTCTGGATAATTTATCCGAGACCATTACAATAAAATCCACTCTATTAAATATAGTCACAGGAACTGGTGCGGCGCAAGCAGGGATCTGGTATGGTTTTGACGAGGATAACTTTGTAAAACTCAATGTCAATAATGATAATGTAGAACTTCGGGTAGAGGTAGGAGGATTCTCTGATAATGCAACACAACAGATACAAGTCAATTCAGTAGGTGTCTCTGGAAGCAATGTCTTACTAGAGATGGTGATTGATCCTACGGTCTTCACAGTTGAAGGTTTTTACACTATAGGAACAGGAACAAGAACGTCCTTAGGAAGCTTGACCCTACCTGCCAATTATTTTACTGGCCGTGATATCAATGCAGCAGGGGGCCAGGACAATGTTTCCTTTGCAGGTATTCATGTCACGCACAGAGCAGGAACACAGTTCACAGCGACCTTTGATGACTTCAGCGTTGAGGCTGCCACAGCAGTGTCACAACCCCCAGTAATATTAGCCCAGACTTTTGAAATTTCCGAGTTGGCGGCTATAGGCGATGCAGTAGGTACCGTTGCGGCTACGGATCCGGATACGGATGTAGCTGAGCTCACCTATACTATTACTGCAGGGAACGGTGAAGGTGACTTTGCCATAGATCCTGTTACCGGAGAGATTACCACAGTGAACCTACTGGATTTTGCGGTGACTCCGCAATATGTCCTTACGGTCGAGGTAAGTGACGGGGAGAACCAGGCCAGTGCCGAAGTGACCATTGACCTTATCGATGTTTGTAATCCACTAAGTATTCTTCCATGTGATCAATTAAAAGCATCACTCCCAGTAGCACTTGATTTTACAACGGCCAACGGAAATCTTTCCGAGTCTGGACTGACCATGGTGCTTCAACCAAGTGCGAGGTTGACCTCAGATGACAACCTTGCTGTTGGCAATCCGGCCATACCTGGATATGGACCTAGCCTAATTTCGCAAGATGCGAATGGATTGACTATTACCAGTACCAAGGGAATCTTTTTCAGTCAGCCACCTACTACCAATAGAAGTCCAAACAGTAACAATACGAACTCTCAAATGAACGCATTGGGGGTAGGTCTACAAGTCCCTGCCGCCACATTTAGCATCAGTGCCAACTTATTGGTGCCCGACTTTTCAGCAAGTACGGGTAATAGTGCGCAGCAGGCCGGTGTATGGTATGGTATTGATGAAGACCGTATGGTGAAATTGGTTGTTTCCAAGACCAACACTACTACCCAACGTATACAGTTACAGGTCGAGGATCTGACCAATGACCCGGGATCGATTACCGAGGTGAATTTGGACGGGCTTTCCTTTAACGCGGGCGATTCTTTAAGATTACGATTAGAATTTGACACCGTTACCAACACGGTTCGAGGATATTATACCTTGGGGACAGAATCGGAGACCTTGGTGACCGATGGCACTTCAAATTCACTCCCTATTCCTGATTTTTACTTTGATGGTGTTTCATACGATGCCTCGAATCCTTCTGACTTATTGAGTTTCGCCGGGATATTTACCACACATCGCAATGCCGGTGTTGATCAACCAATAATTGTTCTGTTCAAGGATTTCTCGATTGAGCAAGAGCAGATTATCTTGAGTGACGAGACTGATATTGCATCTTTCATCATGACCGAGCAGATAGGGGATGCTGTCGTTGACGAGACAGTACACACGGTCACGATAGAGGTAGACAATGGAACCGTACTGACCTCGCTGACTCCAACAATAGATGTATCGGCGGGAGCTACGATTAGTCCCTTGTCAGACACAGCTCAAGATTTCAGTGCACCTTTCGTTTATACCATAACTGCCGAGGACGGTACCACCACTCAAGACTGGACCGTCACGGTAACAGAGGCCGCTCCTCCAGCATCGACGGATACGGATGTGGCTTCTTTCTCAATCACCGAGCAGACAGGTGATGCAGTCATTGACGAGACGGCTCACACTATTGCCATAGAGGTGCTGAACGGAACCGTACTGACCTCGCTGACTCCAACCATCGATGTATCGGCGGGAGCTACGATTAGTCCCTTGTCAGACATAGCTCAAGATTTCAGTGCACCTTTCGTTTATACCATAACTGCCGAGGACGGTACCACGACACAGGATTGGACTGTGACGGTGACCGAAGCATCCGCACCTTGTAATCCACTTAGTACTCTACCTTGTGATCAAATTGTGGTCGATACCCAGGTAGACCTAAGTTTTGATGGTTCTGAGGATGGCTTGTCCAATACCGGCTTTACCATGGTGGACCCTTATTCAGGAACCCGAGTACCTCAGGATGGAACACCAAGCAACCCTGCTGTACCCGGTTACGAACCGGGCAACATTTCTCTTGTAGGAAACAATTTGGTCATTAGTGCCAACAAGGGTATTTCCTATTTGGACAACAATGCCCAAATCAATACTTTGGGTGTTGGTCTGCAAGATATATTTGGTACTTTAACCATTGAGACCAAATTACTGGCAATTACCACTGGGGGAAATGCAGCACAGGCAGGGCTATGGTTTGGCACTGACGATGAAAATTTTGTAAAACTCAACGTGAACGGTGATAATATCGAAATGCGCCGCGAAATTGCCGGTGCTTCTTCCAATGTAGGAAACTCACCCGATCAGATTCAGGTGATTGCAAACGCTTCCGGGGCGGATGTTACCCTTCGTCTAGTAGTGGATCCAAATGCGGAAACCTTAACGGCCTTTTATTCTCTGGACGATATAAATTTCACGCAATTAACAAAAACTGGATTTGACAATCTTGCATTGCCATCAAGTTATTTATCAGGAAAAGAGATTGATGCACAAGTTGGACTGGCCTCATTTGCAGGAGTTTATGCTACACATAGAGATAATTCAAATAGCTTCGATGCCACTTTTGATTATTTTAAGGTAAACGAGGAAGCCGTTCAACCTACTCTTACCTTTGATGTCACTGAACTTAATTTCACAATCGAGGAGAACGGTACGGTAGCGGGTCAAACCGCAATATTGACAGCAACCCCAGAAGACCCGAACCTTCTAATCGATTATTCGCTTGAGTCTGGCCAATCTTGGGTTGTTACGCCTTCTAGCAGTACTACAGGCGAAGTGATCTTTAATATAAACGCCACTGGATTAGCTTCTGGAAGCTACAACGAAATTGTAAATACAATTGATGACTCTGGACTTGGCTACCAAAATACCCAGATTACGATAAACTTAACGGTCACTCCTGCATCAAATGATTTTGCCGTAAACATCAACTTTTCTGACCCTGCCACCAATACCCCACAAGATTATTTAAAAGATTCGGGTGAAGCTTTTGGAGACAGAGAAAATGGGTTCAACTATGGTTGGTTGGAAACTGATGGAGAAACCGTTTTGGACCTGACAGCCAATTCAAGGTTCAGAAATATTGCAAGTGTTGGTGTTCTGGAAAAGACGCTCGTACATATGCAGTATGGTGATATAGTAAATGGAAACAACGGTGTTGATACTGAAGGAATATGGGAAATCGAAGTCCCCAATGGAACCTATCTTGTTACTGTGGGGGTGGGAGACCCAACGGTTGATGGTGATGATAATGATACGCCTACACATAATATCAATGCAGAGGGAATTACGGTTATTGATCAGTTTTCCCCAACAGGAGCGGCCGGTGCAAGTACTAGGTACACCTCAGGTTCTGCGACCGTAGTTGTTAGCGATGGGCGCCTGACTTTGGATGCAACAGGTGGTTTCAACACAAAAATTAATTATGTTCAAATTGTTTCCTCGGATGACCAGGCTCAAGCGCCACGTGTTGTAGGCATCATCCCTGCCGATGGATCCACCGGGGTTTCAGTAAACACGAGCCTTTCGGCAAATGACCTTTTCTTGCCAAATGGTACGCCCGATGGGAATGGCAATATCGTTTTTGGTGTTGACAATGCAACTATCACGACCAGTACGGTGCAGCTCTTTAAAGTTGGCAGCAATGTTGCGCTGCAAGCAACTGTAAATGGAACAGGTGGAGGAGATGCCATCAATTTAAACCCTGTACAGCCTTTGGAGGCCAATACAACCTATCGCTTCAGAATTGACGGTGTAACGGATTTGACAGGAGAGGCTTTTCAGGTTTTCGAATCTATCTTTACCACGGGATCCAGTAACACTGGCGGTGGAACGGATTTGGGTAACGTAGGTTTTGACAATGAGGGGGTCGTAGGTTCAGGAGGTAAGTATACCACATTGACCATCGGTCCAGATGGCAAGCTCTATGCCCTTAAGATAGATGGTGACATCCATAGGTATACAATAGCTTCAGATGGGACTTTGGCGAACGAAGAAGTCCTAACTGAATGGAAGAACGCCTATGCATCTAGGGCAGCGATTGGATTGACCTTTGATCCCAGCGCTACCTCTGGTAATCTTGTTGCCTACATATCGCACCAGTCAGGTGCATTGAGCGGTGCTCCGGAGTGGGATGGAAAAATATCCAGAATATCGGGTGCCAATCTTCAAAATGAAGAAATTTTGGTCACAGATCTCCCCAGGTCGATAAGAGACCATTTGACGAACAGTATTGCCTTTAGGCCAGGAGAGCCTAACATGCTTTATTTCAATCAAGGTAGTAACAGTGCTGCAGGCGCACCCGATAATTCGTGGGGCAATAGACCTGAAAGGCTATTGTCAGCCGCTGCCTTGAGGTTGGATTTGACCAAATTGCCAAATCCACTTCCATTGAACGTAAGGACAACACAAAATATCGATGCCATAAAAGCGGTCAATGTAAACTCGCCAACTCTTGATGGCCTTTATAACCCTTATTATGTTGATGCCCCCTTGACTTTATATGCTACGGGTATCAGAAACGCTTATGATTTGGTGTGGCATTCAAACGGTCAGTTGTATATACCTACCAATGGCACTGCAGGGGGTAGCAATGCGCCAGCATCAATAGATGATATGCCAAGACCTGATGGAACCATTTATGACCATGACGATCAAAGTGGTGATTATCCTGTAATTCAAGCATCCAACGGAAACAATACACAAAGGGACTGGCTATTTAGGATTGACCCAAATTCAACCATTGGTTATTATGGGCACCCAAACCCGTTTAGGGGGGAATTTGTCTTAAATAGAGGGGATGCAGATGTGAACAATGCGGCCTATAACAATGTTGTCGCTGATATCAACTATCGCGGAGCCGCTTTTGATTTTGAATTCAACAAGTCGCCCAATGGGGTTATCGAATACCAGAGTACTGCCGAAAACGGTAATCTTCAAGGTGCTATTTTGGTATGTAGATATAGTGGGCGCAGTGATATAATCGCCTTGGTTCCTGATGGACCAAACGGAGATATCGATACGTTCAGTGAAAGTATTCCGGGTTTTGGTGGTTTTGCGGAACCGTTGGATTTGGTAGAAGATGTGACCAATGGAAATATCTACGTTTCGGACTACGGTAGAAGTCAAATCGTACTTCTCAAGCCAAAGAACGCCACAGCTCCCGCACCTATCATCGTCGTAAATACTGAAGAGGTCATTGGAGATGCCATTGCCAGTGGTAACGATACTTTTGAAGAAGAAATTTTAATTTCCAATCTTGGAAATGCAAGCTTGGATAATATTCAGGCCCAAATTACTGGGGTAGATGGTAATGATTTTGAAATAATTGGTTTGCCAACGAGCATTTCGCAGCAAAATTCAGGGTCATTCACGGTAAGTTTTGATCCAAGTAGTGTTGGACCCAAAGTCGCTTCATTAATAATCACGGGAACAGATGGCGATCCTGTTACCATCAATTTGAGAGGTTTGGGCAAAACAGGAACCGGAGGCCCAAATGAACCTTCATTACAATGGATATTGGATACCCAATTAGGTGCCGGTATCGTAAACGTGGGTGATGACGATCCCACCACCAACATTATCACTTCTACAGGAACATACAATGTGCTATTGGGCGACGAAATTGATGCCCAAACTTTTGAAAGGGCAATTGAGGCACCCATAACACTCGAGGTGTTGAGTGTTTATGGCCCTACAGCAAATGACCCAATAGTTGCTTTTGGTTGGTATCCTGCGGGAGATACAAATACATTGAACCAAATTTTTACAGTAGATAACACCCCCACCAGTAATGGCCAGACCCTAAATGCACCTGTAAATGGTGTGTTGGAGTTTGATCCGGGCATTCAAGAATTTGGGTTCTACAATGAGTGGCCTTTCTTTAACAATAGACAGCTATTCAGTGAAGATATATTGAATACGTTTAATGGAGCCATACCCCATCATGTAAGGGTATATGAACTTCCAGGTGAAGACGATGCATACATAATTGCAACAGAAGAGCATATACAAGGATGGGATTATCAAGATATTGTGGTAATTGCAAGAAACTTAAGACCTGCGAATGACGAACCGGTTGCTGGTTGTACGCCGATTAGCATTCTGGATTGTGGTGAAATCGAAGTGGCCCTTCCATACAATTTGACCTTTGATGGCGAAGAAGGAGGTTTGGCAGACACTGGTTTTACAATGGTAGATGATCCTTCCGCCAGAATACCGGAAGATGGCTCAATTTTCAATACAGATGTTCCCGGTTTTGAACCAAATCAATTGACACTCTCCAATGGAAACTTGATTATCACGGCAAATAAGGGTATTGCATATGTGAAACCTGCAGCAAGTACAGAAACCAATTCACAGATTAATACGCTGGGTGTGGGTATTGATGCTTCATTATATGGCAATTTCAGTATTTCCACCACTATCGTAAATCCGTATACAGATACCGATAATGATTCTGAACAAGCTGGAGTTTGGTTCGGTCTTGATGAAGACAATTTTGTGAAATTGGTTGCCAATGGTAATTCACAAGTTGAACTGAGGTCTGAGTTGGCAACAATTTCTGCAGACACCGACCAAGTGATAGTTACTGTTCCAGATTTGAATATAAGTTCTGTGAAACTTAGACTTTATGTTGATAAGCTCAACGATTTATTGGTAGCCTTCTACACATTAAATGGTGGTGCGGAAACCGAACTTGGTTCCTTACCATTACCAGATTCGTATATCGATGGTAACGAGGATTATTTGGATTTAAGTTTTGCTGGAATTTTTGCCACCAAAAGACGCGAAGATGCTGGTACTTTAGTAGCATATACCTTTGAGGATTTTGGCATACAATCTGATAATGTAGTCACATTTGAGCCTGTAAACATCAATTTCTCCAGAGCGATTGATATTCCACCGGCCGGTTATGAGCAAGATGCAGGATTGGGCTATGGTCTTCGTGATAACGGATTGACCTATGGTTGGTTAACAACAGACGGCGCTACACCTCTTGATTTGTCTTCCAATGCACGTAACCGTGAGGTGGATGGTGTCGATATTTTACAGAATACTTTAAACCATATGCAATATAGCGATGTTCCGAACGGGAACAATGGAGTGGATACGGAAGGTATTTGGGAGATTGAAGTGCCTAATGGCAGTTATATTGTATCGGTAGGTGTTGGAGATCCAAACAATGAAGACGTTGTGGGTACTGGACACACAATTAACGTAGAGGGTGTAAATATCATTGACAGATTTGTTCCTTCTGGTGCCGTAGGGGCACCGACTAAATTTACTTCAGGCAGTACTACGGTTTCAGTAACCGATGGAAGATTGACCATTGATGCCTTTGGGGGTACGAACACCAAAATTAATTCTTTGGAGATTGTCCAAAGCTCAACAAGCGATCAACCTTTTGTTACGAACGTTACCCCTTTTGACGATGCCACTGACGTTGCCCTCGAGGAATTCCAGGTTAATGTGGAGTTTGTTGTTCCATCGGGTTATGAACTCGATGAAAATACGCTTTCAGGTAATGTAAATCTATTTGAAGTTACCGCTGGAGGGGAAGTCAACATTCCTTCAAATGCAAATGATTCAGGAGGAGGAGATATTATTGTATTGACTCCTTTGAGCGACCTCAAAGAATTTACGACCTATGTATTTAGATTGTCAAGCAATATTGAAGCCAATTTAATCGGCGATGTAAATGATCGGCTTTCATTTATTCCATTCGAATCCACATTTACAACTGGAGAATTTGACGATACCTCGGTGCCGACCCGAGATTTGACAGGAGTTGAGTTTACAAAGGTATTTGGAAATACAAATCTAGGCCCGGGCACTGAAAATCAACGTTTTTCAAGTTTGACTGTGGGTCCTGATGGAAAACTATACGCAAGTACAATCGGTGATTTCTCCTCAGATGGTCAGATTTTCAGATGGGATATGGCACTTGACGGCACTTTGAGCAATCTAGAAATTTTGACTCCTGTATTACAGGGAGCTCCTCATCCTATTGATGGTTCCAGAAATAACAATGACCGTCTGATTATTGGTTTTGCCTTTGATCCAGCTTCAACAGCTGACAATCTTATCGCCTATGTAACACATAGCACAGCTTCAATAACCAATGGTCCTGAATGGGATGGTGTGTTGACCAAGTTAAGTGGGCCAGACTTGTCAATCGTGGAAGATTTGATTATCCATTTACCCAGATCTACAAAAGACCATTTGACGAATAGTTTGGCTTTTGATGATGCTGGCGACTTGTATATCACTCAAGGTAGCAATTCAGCTGGAGGCGAGCCAGATGCTGCTTGGGGCTTTAGAGCTGAGCGTTTATTGGCAGCGGCCATTTTAAAGGTGGAGTTGGACAAATTGAACGGGCCATTACCCTTGAGTGCATATACTACCGATGATATTTCGGTAATAAATAGTGCCTCGTCAAATAGTTTGACGATGAGCAACGGTACTTACAATCCTTATGCGAATAGTTCTCCTTTGACCATATTCGCCACGGGAGTAAGAAATGCCTATGATCTGATTTGGCATTCGAATGGATGGTTATACATACCTACCAATGGTACGGCAGGTAATAACAGTAGTTCACCAAATTCTCCATCTACGGATGACTATCTTCTTGCAAGGAGAATTGACGGTCTGACTTCTATAACTGACGTGCCCGCCTTAAACGGTGGCGAAACCCAAAAAGACTGGTTGTTCAAGACGCAGGGAGGAACATATCATGGTCATCCAAACCCATATAGGGGGGAGTTTGTCTTAAATCACGGAGGAGCTCCTTATAGCGGTGTGCCTGGTCAAACGGGAACGGATACCGATGTGTCCAAATATCCTGATAATTTAGGACCGGATCCTAACTACAGCGAACCAGCCTACGATTTTGCCTTCAACAAATCACCAAATGGTGTCATCGAATATAAAAGTGATGCCTTTGACGGTAAGCTTAAAGGATTACTTTTTGTTGCGCGTTTTAGCGGACAGGACGATTTATTGGGTCTCGATCCGAAACTGGATGGGGATATACAAGATGCTTATAACGGTATTCCAGGCTTAAGCGGTTTTGATGATCCACTTGATGTTGTTGAAGACCCGCTCACGGGTAATATGTACATTTCCGAATACGACCGCGGTGGCGGTGGTATACCGAGACTAACCTTGTTGAGGGCCGGTACGCCCGCAACCGTGGGGCCAGAAATTGTTGCTACACCTGATGAATTGATTTTTGAAGCTACCAATAATGCTGATCCTATCACCAATCCTAATGAAGGTCAAAATACGGATACTCAGGTGGTTGAAATAAGTAATATTGGAAATGATGTATTGAATATTACAGCTGCTTCAATTGTGGGAACCTTTGCTGACCAGTTTAATGCGGTAAGTCCAAGCGGCGCCCAAACCGTAAATTCAGGTGAAAGCATTGAATATACGATTACTTATACACCTGATTTAAACAATAGTGATTTGGGTTATCAAGAGGCAACTCTTGAAATCGTAAGCAATGATTCTCAAAACCCAACTTTTTCAGTTGGCCTTCACTCCCTTAAAAAATCAGGATATGAAGGTCTGGATGAACCGCCATTACAAGATGTAGTAAACGCTTTGGGTATTGGCATTGATGTAGGTTGGGACAACCTTGCAGTTGGCACAAGCCCGACCCCCCAAGGCGAAGAAGTTAGTGTGGATTTATTCGTTAAATCAAGTGATAATCCTGTCATTATTACTCCTGTTGGGCGTTATTCGCCACCAGAAGAAGTGCCTTTTGGTTGGTTTACTGATTCCGGTAATTCATTAAATGAAGTTGGTGTTTTGGCCAATGGCATAGACAATGCTCAAACTTTGTTCCCATCGTTGGAGTCAGGTAGTGATGAATTTGATCCTCAAGGTGCAGTTTTTGGTATTTATACAGATTCTAATTTCTTCCAGAGAACAAATTATACCGAAGACGCCATAAATACTGATGGTGTAGCACATAGAACACGTATATATCCAGTTAAGGATAGGGAAGGTAATATTATAGAGAACAGTTATTTGGTTGCCTTTGAAGATGCAAGTAATGGGGACTATCAAGATTATATTTTTGTAATTCAAAACGTAGTACCGTTTGAAGACGGAACCTTGGTTTTAGATTTCAATCCAGAAGAACTTGATTTTACAGCGGCCATAAATCAGGAGAATGTTCCAACACAGAACATTACTTTAACGAGTAATGGAGCAATTACAGCCCAGGAGGTAACATTGGTTGCTTCTGAAGATTGGTTAATCTTACCCGAAGCGGAATTGGGTACACCAATGGCGATAGGTGTTGATTCCGAAGGCCTGGGAATAGGAAATTACACCGCAACCTTTACAGCTTCTGCACCTAATTACAACGATGTGGTAGCGAACGTTAGTCTAACTGTCACCAATGAAATCTTATTTACGTACCAATTTAATTTCCAAGACCCCGACGATATTATTGCTTCACCAGCTGGTTACGTTGATGATATTGGCTTGCCTTATGGTGTGCAGACTACCACTCAGGGTGACATATCATTTGGTTGGGTAGAACCAGGAACAGAAACACCGGCAGATGGGTCTGCGAGCGCAAGAAATCGAGGTGGTGATGCCCTTTTGAGCACATTTAATATTATAGGTCATGGTAATCAGGCGGTAAATCCAACAAGAGACTGGTTGGTAGATGTTCCAAATGGTTCCTATTACGTGAATATAAGTGTCGGTGATTCCGATTTTACCGATAGCAACCATGTTTTGGACGTGAACGGTGTTACTGTAATTGATTACGATCAAGAAAATACCACAAATGGTCCAATTAATTTTGAAAATACAGAGTTGGTTGATGTTACCAATGGTAAACTCAGGCTATCTTTGGGTGCGGGTGGTGAAAACACCAAGCCGAATTATATCAGATTGGCACCGATTGATCAAGCACTGGTTCCGCCAATAATAACGGCTTCTTTTGATGGTAATATCAGTGCCCTAGACACGTATAGGGGGTCCGTTGAGATTACTTTAGAGGCCACCGATCAGAACGGAAGCGGTATTTCCAGTATAGAATATGTTTTGGATGGTGGAACTTCGGTTGCTTTTACAACACCATTTTCCGTCATGGATTTGGGAAGCCATACATTAGAGGTCACTGCAGTTGATGGAAATGGAAATACAGCTGTTAAAAGTTACAATTTTATTATTGAGGCTGCCACCGGAGCACTATTGGCCATTGAGAATATGACCAAAGTACCCGGTACGGATAGAGGATTCCCTGCAGAAGACTATTTTACCTTTCATAATGTGGGCAACAGGGATTCTAGGCCAACAGCAGGAATTTTCGACACGAATACTATGCGTATTAAAAACAATGGTAGTGGCGTTCTTATTATAGATGATATAATTCTTCCATCCGTTAATAATTTTGAATTTGAAATTTATAGTGAAGCACAAGTACTGCTAACAGAATATCCAATTGCGGTGCAACCTGATGAATTTATCGATTTGGAAGTTAGATTTATACGAGCTGTTGGAAATCGAGGAACCTATCGAGAGGAAATTACTTTTGTCTCTAATGCAGATAATCCCTTAGAATCTGGTGCTACCCTTCACGGTGCTTACCAAACAGCTTATGAAGGAAATTCTGAGATTACAGCACAGGAAGTTATCGATGCATTTGGTTTTCAAACATCTATGTTGAGCATTGTAAATGACGAAGGTACTATTGTTCCACCTAATCCTAATCCTAATAGGCCTAGCTCTAATTTTCCAATTGCGGAGAATATCGAACAAGGTTATGAAGGTGATTTAATATTTACTGATGCATTTGTTCAAGCCGACCCATTAAAACCTGTCATAGGAATTCAACTAGCCGCATTGCATGGTCCCGGTCAAGCTGATGCAGAATTATTACAAGCAGGTGGAAATAATAGAGTTGGTGGTGTAAACTTTGCACATGATGGTAGTTGGTATCAAACCTTGTTACCTCGTAGTTCAACGGATTTGTCGGTCATGAATTTTGATGTTGCAAATACAATTACAGAACCTTTCAGAATCGTAATTGGTAATAATTACCCTTCAGACGGTGGAAACAGCATAAACAACCGTAGACCGGATTTATTGGGAACTAGGGTATACAAGGTGATTGACAGAGATGGAAATATTGTGCCAAACGAATATATCGTGGTACAAGATTATATAGCAGGTGGTTGTGGTGCAGGTTCTGCCAACTGTGATTGGAACGATAACACCTTCTATTTCATTAACATACGGCCACAGGCTGAACCTACAGCTCAATCTATTTCAGATATTGTAATGATAAACGGAGAGGCCATCAATGAAGATATTGCTGTAGCTTTCGATAAAGGTTATGCAGGTAATAAGCTGACTTATACCGCTACTTATGACGGCGGTAACATTCCTGCATGGTTGAATCTTAATCCTGAGACCGGTAATTTAACAGGTATTGTCCCTGAAGATGCTAGTGGTAGTTTTACCCTTGAATTGGCAGGTACGGATCATAATGGAGTGGTCGCTGAAACTTCGTTGAAAATAAGTATCAATGAACCACCCGTGGCAGTGGACGATTCATACATTACCGAACAGAATACTTCGATTAATCTCTCAAACCTTTTGGAAAATGATTCAGAACCAAATGGAGATTCATTGAGTATTGTCTCTATCGAAAATCCAGTTAATGGCGATGCAATTCTTAATGAAGAGACCAATACTGTTTCCTATTCTCCAAATCTTGATTTTGTCGGCGTAGATTCTTTTACATATGTCGTTTCGGATGAAAGTGGGTTGACAAGCATTGCAACTGTTGTGATTGAAGTCGTAGAGGTAAATCTACCACCTGTTTCGGTTGTTGAGGCATTCCCTACGTCAGGTGAGGCGCCACTTCTTGTTCAGTTCATTGGATTTAATTCAAAGGATGACAATAATGACATTGTTCAGGCTGAATGGAGTTTTGGTGACGGCAGTCCTAACCTATTTGGAAATATTCAAAGCCACACCTACACCTCAGCTGGTACCTATGAGGCAACATTTACGGTAACAGATGGTTTTGGGTTATCAGATCAAGAAACAATCACTATAATTGTTACTTCACCACCAAATGTAGATCCCGTTGCGGTTGCTGATTCGGATGTGACCGAGGGCCTTGCGCCATTGGCTGTAGGTTTTGATGGCAGCGGTTCCATTGATGACATTGGCATAGCCACTTACACCTGGGACTTTGGAGACGGTGCCACGGGCACCGGCGAGACGGTTTCGCACACCTATACCGTTGCGGGCATCTACACGGCCA